>JALYRA010000020.1 GCA_030855545.1 Actinomycetota bacterium
CCGCGAAGCGCCTCGTCGAGCCGAGCCCGGCCGCGCGGATGCGAGAGCAGGTCGCCGGTGACGACGACGAGGTCCGGTTGCCGCTCGCGCGTCCAGTCGGTTGCGCGGCGAACCGCGACCGCACCGCGCGAAGGCGGGCCGAGGTGGAAGTCGGAGAGATGCGCGATGCGCAGCCCCTCGAGGGCGGGCGGCAGCCCCGCGACCGGAACCTCCAGCACGCGCGTTCGCAACCAGCCGGCCTCGAACCAGCCATACCCGAGAGCGGCCGCTGCCACGGCGGCCGCCCCCGCGACGATCCAGAGAAAGTTCAGGGCCGGTGCCCCCCAGGATCACCGGCCCCGAAACCGCCCCTCCGTCTATGAAGACGTTCGAGCGGTCGGAACCTTGCGATCACACGCTCAGTTTTTCGAGAACCGGCTCGACCGAGACGACGTGCCGCTTGAACTTGAGCTCGGCGTCGGTGAGCCCGGCGGCGACGCCGATCAGCTGCGAGAGGTGCAGGATCGGCATCTGGAAGTCCTTGCCGGTCTGCTTCTTCAGTTTCGACTGCCACGCGTCGAGCGAGAGGTGGCAGAGCGGGCACGGCGTCACGATCGCATCGGCGCCGGCCTCCTTCGCCTGCTCGATCGGCTGGATCAGCTCGCCGAGCGCCGTCTCCTCACGCGCCTGGATGATCGGGAACCCGCAGCATTTGATCTTCGCCGGGTAGTCGATCGCCTCGCCGCCACACGCCTCGATGATCCGCTCGAGCGACGATGGCTTGTCGGGATCCTCGAAGCCGAGCAGCTTCGACGGGCGCAGGATCTGGCAGCCGTAGAACGGCGCGATCTTCAGTCCCTTCAGGCCCTTGTGCGCGGCCTGCTTGAGCAGGTCGTAGCCCTCGCCGGCGGCGACCATCCAGAGGAAGTGCAGCACCTCGACGCCGCCGGTGTACTCCGGCACGCCGACCTTCGCCAGGTTCTTGTTGACCCGGTCGAGGAGCGCCTCGTCGCCCTGGAGCTGGTGGTTCGCCTGGCGCAGGTTGAGCGTGCAGACGTTGCAGACCGTCATCAGCGTGTCGCTGCCGGTCGCTTCGGCGTAGGCGAGGATGCGCGCGTTCAGGTGCAGGTAGTAGTCGGGCTCGGCTTCGTGGATGTCGCCGGCGCCGCAGCAGGTCACCGTCTCCAGCTCGAGCAGCTCGAGCCCTACCTTCGGGGAGAGCGCCTGCGTGGAGGTGTCGAGCTCCTTCGCGCTCAGGGACGCAAGGCAGCCCTTGTAGTAGGCGACCTTCCTCACGCTCCGCCTCCCGGCTTCTTCGTCGGCTCCTCGCCGGGCGTCACGTCCGCCTGGTCGCGGCTCCCCATCCCGTGCTGGCTGCCCTCGCTCGTGTGCTCGATCCGCGAGAGCGCGCGCTCGCCCTGGACGATCCCGAGCGCGCCGTTGCGGCCCTGCGTCTTGACGAGGTCGAAGAGCGCGCGCGACTCCTTGACGCCCTCTGCGACGTGCGGCGGGAACGGCGGCGGCACCTTTCCGTGCTTGACGAGGCCCATCGCGAACTTCATCTCCTTGATCGCGGTGACGACGCCCTGCGTCTTCGGGACGAGCTCCGTCTCGCGCAGCCAGCCTGTGGTCTTCGCCGAGGTGACGAACCAGTTCGCGTGCTTCGCGCCCATGTCGTCGTCGATTCCCTCGTGCATCGCCTCGGCGCCGAGCTTCGCGATCGCGTCACGCGGGTCGACTCCCTTGGGACAGCGCTCGTTGCAGAAGTAGCAGCGCGTGCACTCCCAGATCCCGTGCTCGCCCGAGTACTCGTCGAGCCGCTCGACCTTGGCCGCGTCGCGCGGGTCGCCGACGAAGCGCATCCCCTTCGCGAGCGCCTGCGGGCCGAGGAACTCCGGATCGGACTCCATCGCGTTGCACTCGGAGACGCAGCAGCCGCAGTTGATGCAGAGCGACTCCTTGTGGATCACGTTCATCCGCTCCTGCGAGATCAGGTGCTCCTTGCCGTCCTCGGGCTGGTTGTAGCCGGGCTGGAGATACGGCTTCATCGCCTTGAACTTCGCCCAGAACGGATCCATGTCGACGACGAGGTCCTTGATCACGGGCAGGTTGCCCATCGCGGAGATCACCGGCACCTGACCAGCGCTCGCCATGTCGTACATCCGCACCTTGCACGCGAGCACCGCGGCGCCGTTCATCCGCATCCCGCAGGAGCCGCAGATCATCATCCGGCAGCTCTTCCGGTAGGAGAGCGACCCGTCCTGCTGCTCCTTGACGATGTCGAGGCAGTCGAGGAGCGTCGCCTCCTCGGGCGCGTCGAACTCATACTCGCGCAGGGCCTTGTCGCCCGTCTTCGCGTCGTAACGCCAGATCTTCAGTCCGACTTGCACCTAGTACTTCCTCTCCTCGGGGAGGTATTTCGTGAACCTGACTTCCTTGTACGAGAGCTCGGGGGCGCCGTCCTGCCAGCGCGTGATCGAGTGCTTCATGAAGTTCTCGTCGTCGCGCGTCGGATAGTCGTGCGGGCGCGAGTGGGCGCCGCGGCTCTCCTTGCGCGCGATCCCGGCCTGGAGCATGCAGGCGGCGACGTCGAGCAGGTAGCCGAGCTCGATCGCCTGGGTCAGGTCGGTGTTGAAGACGTCGCCCTTGTCCTCGACGACGATCGACGGGAGCCGCTCGCGCAGCCCCTCGATCACGCCGATCTGCTCCTGCATCTGATCCTCGCGGCGGAAGACGCCGAAGTTCTTCAGCATCGAGGCGCCGAGCTCGTCGCGGATCTTCCACGGGCGCTCGCCCTCGGTGCGGCCGAGCAGCTCCTTCAGCTCACGCTCGGCGTCGCGCGTCGCCGACTCGGGGACGGTGACGGTCGTGTTCGAGAGCGCCCACTCGGCGGCGGCGCGGCCGGAGCGGCGGCCGAACGTGATCGTCTCCATCAGCGAGTTGCCGCCGAGCCGGTTGGCGCCATGGACGGAGACGCAGGCGACCTCGCCGGCGGCGTAGAGGCCGGTCATCTCCGTCAGGCCGTCCGTGTCGGTTTCGACGCCCCCCATGTGGTAGTGGGCACCCGGCCTGACGGGGATCGGCTCGTGGATCGGGTCGACGCCCGCGTAGACCATGGCCAGCTCGCGCGAGCCCGGCAGCCGGGTGAGGATCCGCTCGGCGCCGAGGTGCGTCAGGTCGAGGAGGACGGAGCCGTTGATGCCGCGTCCCTCGTCGATCTCGGTCTGCTCGGAGCGGGAGACGACGTCGCGGCTCGCCAGGTCCTTCGCCGTCGGTGCGTAGCGCACCATGAACTGCTCGCCCTCGGAGTTCCGCAGGATCCCGCCCTCGCCGCGGCAGCCCTCGGTGATCAGGATCCCGCTCGGAAACATCGTCGTCGGGTGGAACTGCATGAACTCGATGTCCTTCAGCGGCAGTCCGGCGCGCAGGGCCATCGACATCCCGTCGCCGGTGCAGGCGTAGGCGTTCGTGGTCGCGCGGTAGAGCCGGCCAACGCCGCCGGTCGCGAGCAGCACGGTCTTGCCGCCGAGTGCCTTCAGGCCGCCGTGGAGGAGATCCCAGGCGATCACGCCCTGACAACGGCCCTCGTGCTCGACGAGCTGCCACGCGAAGAATTCCTCGTAGACCTTGATGTCGCGCTTGACGAGCTGCTCGTAGAGCACCTGGATCAGCACGTGGCCGGTGATGTCGGCCGCGTAGATCGTGCGCGGCGAGCCGGCGGCGCCGAAGGGGCGTTGCGCGAGCTTGCCGTCGTCGGCGCGCGAGAAGAACGCGCCCCAGTGCTCGAGCTGGTAGATGTCCGCCGGCGCCTCGCGCGTGAAGATCTCGATCGAGTCCTGGTCGCCGAGATAGTC
>JALYRA010000025.1 GCA_030855545.1 Actinomycetota bacterium
GCAGGGCAGCGACGACGTTCGCGATGTGGTCGTCGAGCTCGACACCGATCAGCTCCGCGCCCGCGTAGACCTCGTCCCGGTGCACGCCGGCTGCGAAGGACGGCTGCTTGAGCTTCTTCTTCACCGACTTCGGCTCCAGCCCCTCGAGGCCGGTCGGGCGCACGAGCCCGCAGGCGTGCACGAAGCCCGAGATCTCGTCGCAAGCGAAGAGCGTCTTCTTCAGCGGCGTGTCGCGCGGCATCGCTAGGTGCTCGGCGTGGGAGAGAATCGCCTCGATCACCTCGTCCGGGTAGCCCTCCTCGCGCAGGATCGGCGCGCCGTCCTGGGGGTGCTTGTCGAGCGTCGGGTGGATCTCGTAGTCGAAGTCGTGCAGGAGCGCCGTGATCCCCCAGAGCTCCTCATCCTCGTCGAAGCGGGTCGCATAGGAGCGCGTGGAGGCCTCGACGGCGAGCGCGTGTCGCAACAGCGACTCGCTCTTCGTGAACCGTGTCAGCGTCTCCCACGCCCTTGCTCGCGTCAACTCCATCAGGCGTCTACAGTACCGGCCTCCGTGGCCACGACTACGCTCTCCACCGGCATGCAGGCTTTCCTGATCGAGGGCGGGCGGGCCCTCGGCGGCACGATCCGCGCGGCGGGCAACAAGAACGGCGCGCTGCCGATCCTGGCGGCGACGGTGCTCGCCGGCGAACCTGTGCAGCTGACGAACGTGCCTCGCATCCGCGACGTGCAGACGATGCTCGAGCTGCTCACGGACATCGGCGCCGACGTCGACTGGACGGGCGAGAACGACGTCCAAATCGACCCGACGAGCGTGCACAAGACGGAGCTCGACGAGGAGCTCTGCCGCAGGATCCGGGCCTCCTTCCTGCTCGCCGGCCCCCTGCTCGCGCGCTTCGGCAAGGTGACGGTGCCGCCGCCCGGTGGCGACGTGATCGGCCGCCGGCGGCTCGACCCGCACGTCCACGCGCTGGCGGAGCTCGGCGCCGACATCTCGATCAACGGAACCTATGAGATGACCGCCCCGCGGCTGCGCGGCAAAGCGATCTTCCTCGACGAAGCGAGCGTGATGGCGACCGAGAACGTCGTCATGGCGGCCGTGCTCGCCGAGGGCGAGACCGTGATCGGCAATGCCGCCTGCGAGCCGCACGTCCAGGATCTCTGTCGCTTCCTCGTCTCGCTCGGCGCCGAGATCGAAGGAATCGAGTCGAACGTCCTGCGGATCCGCGGTGTCGACCGCCTCGGCGGCGGCCAGTGGCGCGTTGCGCCCGAGCACATCGAGGTCGGCAGCTTCATCGGCCTCGCCGCCGCCACAGGCAGCGACCTGACGATCGAGGACGTCGAGCCCCGCGACCTGGTCTCGATCCTGCCCGCCTTCGCGCGGCTCGGCGTGCGCGTCGAGGTGGGGGAGACGAGCGTCCGCGTGCCGCCCGGCCAGGAGCTCGTGGTCCAGGACGATCTCGGCGGTCAGATCCCGAAGATCGAGGACGGACCCTGGCCCGCCTTCCCGGCGGACCTGACGTCGATCGCCGTCGTCACCGCGACACAGGCGCACGGAACGGTGCTGGTCTTCGAGAAGATGTTCGAGAGCCGGCTTTTCTTCGTCGACAAGCTCGTCGCGATGGGAGCGCGGATCATTCTCTGCGACCCGCACCGCGCCGTCGTCACCGGCCCCGCGAAGCTCTACGGCGAGCGGTTGACGAGCCCGGACATCCGGGCCGGCATGGCGATGCTGATCGCTGCCCTCTGCGCCGAGGGGACATCGACGATCGGGAACATCGGCGAGATCGACCGCGGTTACGAGCGGATCGACGAGCGGCTTCGCGCGCTCGGCGCGCACATCGAGCGCGTCGACTCCTAGCGGACGACGAGTGACAAGGCCGCGCTGACGGCGGGCGCGATCTCTGCCGTGCCCGCGTAACGCGCGCGGATCTTGTACTCGCCCCGCGCGAGCGTGTACTTCCACATGGCGTGGCCGCTCGAGTTCGTGACCGCGCTCGCCGCATGCGACCAGCTCGAGCCGTCGAACGACTCGAGCACGACCGTGCGCCTGTGTTCCGCGCCCGGTGGCCCCTCGACGCTCAACCGGGCGCTGAGCGCGACGCGTTGCGCGCCCGGACGAGTTGCGCTGAGGCTGATCCGGGCCGCCGCCCGCCGGAGCGATACCGTCCACGGCGGCGAGACCGCCAGCTGCGCGCCCGCTCCGTCCAGCGCCTTGACGCTGAAGGCATAGGCGTTACCCGCCGGGAGGTCGTACGACGCGCTCGTGGCGCTCGTCGACGGCGTGATGACCCGCTCTGTCGCTCCGTTCTGGATCATCACGACCTGGTAGCTCGCCGCTCCGTCGACCACGGACCAGGCGAGCTCGACGCGCGAACCGGAGCGCCGCCCGTCGAGGTGGAGCGCGGGCGCGGCCGGAGCCCGTTGCACGCGGGCGAGAGCGGCGGCAACGTCGATGACGCCAAACCCGAGCTCGGGCGTCCACGCGCCTCGGCCCGAGGCCGTTTCCTCCAGGATCGACGCCACTTCGTCGGCACGGAGCTGCGGGTTCGCAGCCCAGACGAGCGCCGCCGCGCCGGCCACCTGCGGCGCCGCGAACGAGGTGCCGCTGCCGTACCCGTACAGCCCGCCAACCGAGCCCGGTACCGGAGTCCGCGGGTAGCGCGACGCCGGAGACGATGAGGAGACGGCGCTGAAGACCCCTGCTCCGGGAGCCGCGAGCGAGACGTGACTGCCGGTGCTCGAGAACGCCGCGCGCGCGCCGACGCGGTTCGAGGCGGCGACGGAGAGGCCGCGGCCGCCGACGCCGCGCGAGCCGAGGGGCTGCAGGAGCGCCGCCGGATATTCGACGGGGTTGCCCTCGTCGTACGAGTTGCCGACCGCCGCGATCAGCAACACCCCTTTCGCCGCTGCGTACTCGATGGCACGCCGTTCCGCCGTCGACGTCGCCGGTCCGCCCAGACTGAGGTTGAGAATCCTTGCCCCGTGATCGACGGCATAGACGATCGCGGCCGCCTCCTCGACGTCGGTGAACGAACCCGTCGGACCGCCGGCCTGGACGACCAGCAGCTTCGCCTCCCCGGCGACTCCGGCGATCCCGTCGCCGTTCGAGCCCGATCCGGCCGCGAGGGCGGCGACGAACGTGCCGTGGCCGTTGATGTCAGTGACATCGGTGCCACGGCCGGCGCGGACGCTGTGCGCGGCCGGCGACTTGACCGCCAGATCCGGAGCGCGGAGGTCGGCCCCGGTGTCGATGACCGCGATCGTGATCGCGGATGCCGCCTGCGCGACCGCGTCCGGAACCTGATCTGCCTTGATCGCGCTGTACTGCCATTGCAGCGGCGCGCCCCCGGCCGGCGATACGAGCGCGGGCTCGACGAACGAGCGCCGCGGAGCCGCTCGCTCGACGCTCGCAATCCCCGGCTCGCCTGCGAGGCGTGCTGCGAATCGCTCGACATCGCCGGCGGGTCGCAACACGGCAACGCGAAGAGCCGGAATCCGCTTCACGACCTGCGCCGGCTGTCGCACGAGCGCGCGTTCGAGCGCCTGCACGCTCTCGTAGGTGGCAACCGCCGATCCGTGAGGCCAGGCGGCGCGGAGCCCTGGATCGGGCGCGGCCAGCGAAGGGCCGGCGGTGAGGAGCACCGCTGCCGACACGCCGCCTATGAGCCGCAGAAACTGCACGAAACGGGTCTCATCATCTTCGGGACGACCAAACAGCGGCAACCCCCGGATGGGTTACCCTCGGGCTGATGAGCGCGCGCGTCACACCGGGCGCCGGAGCCGCGAACGTGGCCACCGGACTCCCCGTCCTCGACCATCTGCTGACGCTGCTCGCGCGCGCCGGCGGCTTCGAGCTCGCGCTCGAGCTGCCGCCCGGCGACGCGGAAGCCGAGGTCGCCGACGCGGGCCGCGCACTCGGCGAGGCG
>JALYRA010000104.1 GCA_030855545.1 Actinomycetota bacterium
AGCGCAGGCTCGAGCGCGGCGGCCGGTGCTGCGGGCGCGCTGCGATCGTCCACCTCGCCGGCGTGGTCGGCGAGGTCGCGGTAGCCGTGCGCGTGCACGACGAGCGTTCCGTTCCAGTTGTCCGGCATGACGATCCGGTACGGCGCCCCGTCGAGAGCTCCGGCGTACTCCACCGGCGCGGCGGTTGCAGCCGGTACCGCCAGTGTCAGAGCGGCGGCAACCGCGAGCACTGTCTGCTTGATCACGTCTTCAACCCTTCCCTCGGATTCCCCCCGAACACGGCGAGCGTACGACCCGCGCGAGCACCGGTCAACCGCATTGTTGAGTTTGCGTTCAGCGCTCCGCCGACCCGGATTACGGAAGGCCTCGAGATCGTTTGAACGAGCATGAGGACGATTCCGGAGATACACACCGAGATCGAGCGCCTGAGCGAGGTGCGCGGGGAGCTGTGGCAGACGCTCTCCCGCGAGCGGACTCAGACGGTCGTGGACGAGATCAAGCAGATCGATCTGCAGCTGACGGCGCTCTGGGACGAGCACCGTGCCGAGCGCGCGCGCATTCGCTTCGGCGAGCGCGACGAGATCGTACGCCGGGCGCGCCAGGAAGAGCGCCTGGAGCGCGCAGCGTAGACCGAGTACGATCAGGCCCGAATGGGTCTGAAGGGCTTGCGCGATCGACACGAGCAGCCCTCCGACACGGAGTCGGAGCGTGAGGGCCTGCGCCGGCAGCGCGCCGAGGCGACCGCCGAGCTCGAGCAGCTGAAACGGACGCTCTCCGAGCGCGTATCGGCGGTGCAGCAACGCGAGCGGGAGCTGACTGCGGCGACGGCTCGAATCGAGAGACGCGAACAGAAGCTCGATAGCGCAGACGATCGTGGTTCACGGCTCGACTCCGTCCGCCTGCGGCTTGCCGAGGCCAAGGAGGCGCGGTCGGCGATCGACGCGAAACGCACCGAGCTGAATGCGCGCGAGCAGTCCCTCGCCGCCCGCGAGACAGAGCTCGTCGCCCGCGAGGCGGCGCTCGAGGCACGAGAGGAAGAACGTGTTGTTTCAACACAAGCTCCCTCTCCGCCCGCGAGCTCGAAAAAGCTCGACTCCCGGGCGGAGAAGCTCGACGCCGGCGAGGCCGCCCTCGCCGAGCGGCAGGAAGCGCTTGCCGCTGCGGAAACAGTGCTCGAGCAGCGCCGAGACGAGCTCGACGCGCTGGCCGCCGAGCTGGACGAGCGCGAGACCGCAGTCGCGGCGCGTGAGGAAGCAAGTGTTGTTTCAACACAAACTTCGGATGAGCCGCCCGCCGAGGCCGCAGTCGAGGGTGAGCTCGAGCGGCTCGAGGCGAAGCTCGCCGAGCTGCGCCAGGCGGAGCAGGCGTTCGCGAGAACCCGCTCCGAGCTCGCGGAGCGAAGCGACGCGATCTCGGAGCGCGAAGCGTCGCTCGCCGCGCGCGAGCAGAAGCTGAACGCGAACGAGGCTCCCGCGAGCCCGAACCTCGAGGCGCTCGAGGACCGGATCCGCCGGCTCGAGCAGGGAGGCGCCCGCAACGAGCCGGAGCCGCAGACCTTCAGCGCGGGCCTCCGCGCCCTCCAGGATCGCGGGCTGCGCGCCAAGGAACCGACCGACGAGCCGCTTCACTAGCGACGCCTGGCGAGGCGCACCATTATCCGCTCGTGCTGACCGAGCCGACCGATCTCGACCGAACCGTGCTCGAGGCCGTTCTCGAGCGTCAGTGGGGCCTCCGTGATCAGAAGCTCGACTATCTCCCGGTTGGCTTCGGCAGTCACCACTGGCAGGCACTCGACTCTTCGGGCGAGCGCAGATTCGTCACCGTCGACGATCTGGAGGCCGGCTTCCAGGCCGGACCTGACACGGACTCGGCGTTCGCCGCACTGGATCGTGCGTTTCGCACGGCGGCTGCCCTCCGCGTCGAAGCCGAACTCGAATTCGTCGTCTCGCCTCTCGCCGATCACGAGGGCGCGATCATCCGTCGCCTCACCGATCGCTATGCGGTCACGGTGTCGCCCTTCGTCGAGGGCAAGACGAGCTCGTTCGGCCCCTACGAGTCGGCTGACGAACGTCGGTGCATGGGCGCGGCCCTGGGGCGGCTGCACGCTGCGACGGACAGAATCCCCGTCGCCCTTCCCCGCAGGGAAGACTTCGCGCTGCCTTCGAGAGAGGCCCTCCTTGAAGCCCTGAACGATCTCGATCGGCGGTGGGAGTCCGGACCGTTCGGAGAACCGGCTCGTCGGCTGCTCCGAGACAGCGCTCGCGGCGTTCAACGGCGTCTCGAGGAGTACGACGAGCTGTGCGCACGCGTCCGCGACGCTGCACAGTCATGGGTCCTCACCCACGGAGAACCTCACCGCGCCAACGTCATCTTCGACTCTGACGGAAGCGTTCACCTCGTCGACTGGGACACGATGCTGATCGCCCCCCGTGAGCGAGACCTGCGAATGGTGCTCGGTCAGGACATGATCGGGTGGGACGAGTACGTCGCCGCCACGGGGCATGCCCACTTGAGCCAGGAGACGATTCAGTTGTACAACCGCTGGTGGGACCTCGCGGACGTCGCTCTCTACATCGATCTCTTCCGCCGGCCCCACGAGTCGACAGAGGACACGGCTGCTTCCTGGGACAACCTCGCCGAGTACCTCCCGAAGAGTTGAGCTCACAGCGGGAGCGAAGCGACCCTTCAGGGATCTTCGCGCGATCAATGTCGACAGAGGACCCGGCTGCTTCCTGGGACAACCTCGCCGAGTACCTCTCGAAGACGTGAGCTCACAACGGGAGCGAAGCGACCCTTCAGGGGTCTTCGCGCGATGAGAATCTGCTCCCGCAGATTCTCATCTTGCGCCAACAATGGAGCGTGCCGGGATCGAACCGGCGACCTCCGCCTTGCAAAGGCGGCGCTCTCCCAGCTGAGCTAACGCCCCGAACGAGCGAAGTGTAGAGGCCCCGACCGAACTTGAGGAATGACCCCCGAATGAGGGAGGGCGTTTTCCTGGAAAGCACCTACGATTCGTGGGTCTAATCGACCTCTTAGGGGAGGGCACACTTGCGGAAGTTTCTTCTTGCGGCACTTGCGGCGCTGCTCATGGCCGGTAGCGCGGGCGCGATCATCAACGGGGAACCGGACGGGAACAGGCACCCGTATGTCGTCGCGATCGGTTTCCTGGACGCCAACGGGCCGGCCGCGTTCTGTACGGGCACGCTCGTCTCGCCGACCGTCGTCGTGACGGCAGGCCATTGCACCTACAAGGCTTCCGGTGCGGTCATCTGGGCCGCACCGCGGGCCTTCGGACGGCCGGACTCCTTCGGGATGCCGGTGACGCACCCGGAGTTCAAGCCGGACATCTCTCCGCCGAACACCGGGGATCTCGGCGTCGTCCTCCTCCAGGCTCCGATCGTCCTCGAGACGTACGGCGCGCTTCCGTCCGCCGGCTTCCTCGAGAACCTCGGTCCGAAGCGGGGCCACGAGCTGAGCGTCTCGATCGTGGGTTACGGCGCCCAGTCGCTCGATCCCTTCGTTCCTCCCGGCGAGCGCAGGCTCGGAACGGCGCGGATCAAGAACCTGAATTCGAGCACCGTCCGCGACTACGGCGTCAAGATCTCCGGAGTGAACGGGAGCGGCCGCAGCGGCGCCTGCCTCGGAGACTCCGGCGGGCCGATTCTGCACGGCGACTCGAACCTCATCATCGGCGTGCATTCGTTCGGCGATGTCGACACCTGCGCGGGCGCCACGTACTCGTATCGGACGGACACGCCGGCGGCGCGCTCATTCCTGAGCAGGTTCGTCTCGCTGCCGTAATCGGTCAGGACGGATCGCGCGGGCTGCTCTCGGCGGCCCGCGCTTCGTCCTCCGGGGCCTCCGGAGGACGCGCCGAGGGATCCATTGCTCGGCGGACGTCCTCGCGGGGATCGACGTCGCTGACGGTGTCCTTCAACTCGCGGATGCTCCGGCCCAGCTGTCGCGCGATCTGGGGCACCTGCTTCGAGCCGAAGAGGAGCAACACCACGACGCCGAGCGCGATCAACTCCCAGTGGCCAGGCACGCGGCCAGCATAGATCCCCCTCGAGGATGACGGCGAATCGTCGTCGCGGCGGATGCCGTGAGCCGGGCCTCTACGTAGTGTCAGCAGCATGAGACGCCGTCGCCTCACCCTCTTGCTGCTGGCGCTGGTGCTGCTCGTGCTCGCGGTCGGCGGGTGGACAGTCGGAGGCGCCCGGTGGGCCTTCACGGGTCGACGCGCGCCGCTCGCACCGGCATGATGCGGAGCGTGGACACGCGCCTGGAGGAGGAGTCGTTGAGCGGTTCCTGGCTCTCGAGCCGGCTCGGCGTCGGCACGCACCGCCTCGACGCGATGCGTCGCGCCGGCGAGCTGCTCGGCGTGCGGCGGCCGGGCGGAAACGAGTACCTCTATCCGGCCTGGCAGTTCGCTCCGGACGGAAAACCCCTGCCCGTGATCCCGCAGCTCGTGAAGGCGTCGCGGGGAGCCGGGATGAGTGACGACCGGCTGTACCACGTGCTTTCCGGACGCACAGGAATCTCGGGAGACGATCGCCTCGCCGACGCGCTTCGGCGGGGGCGCGACGCCTACGTGCTCTCGATCGTTCGCTCCTCGAGCTAGCGCGATGGCACTCGTTTCGCTCAACGCTGTCCGCAAGTCGTTCGGCAGCCGAATCGTGCTCGACGGCCTCGACTTCGCGATCGAGCCTCGCGCACGCGTCGGCGTGATCGGGGCGAACGGCTCCGGCAAGTCGACGATGCTGAAGCTGATCGCGGGGATCGAAGAGCCCGACGCCGGGACGTCGGTGCGGCGGCGCGGCATCGTCGTGTCCTTTCTCCCCCAGCATCCGCTCGGCGACGAGCGGAACGCGCTCGAGACCGTGCGGGCGGCACGGCCCGACCTGGACGAGCTCGACCGCGACCTGCTTCGCGTCGCAGAGCAGCTCGCCACGCCCGAGCTCGCCGCCGACCTCGACAAGATGTCCCGCGTCCTCCGCCGCCAGGAGGAGCTGGTCGAACGCTGGGAGGCCGCCGGCGGGCCGAGCGTCGACGGCCGCGGACGCGCGATGCTGCTCGACCTCGGGATCGAGGAGGCCGACCTGACGCTGTCGACGAACGCACTCTCCGGCGGCCAGCGGAAGCTGATCGCGCTCGCCGCCTGCCTCGCGCAGGATCCGGACGTACTGCTCCTCGACGAGCCCGAGGCGCATCTCGACGCCGTCGGCCGCTCGCGGCTCGAACGCCTGCTCGCGACGTTCGACGGGGCCGCCGTCGCCGTCTCGCACGACCGCTATCTGCTCGACGAGACCGTCAGCCAGATCGCCGAGCTCGACCGCGGCCGGATCCGGATGTGGCCGGGCAACTACTCGGCGTACACGCTCGCGCGCGAGCTCGAGCTGCAACGACAGCAGCAGCAGTACGTGACGCAGCAGAAGGAGATCGAGCGGCTGGAGGCGGCGATCCGCCGGTTCAAGGACTGGGCGCATCGCGTCGTCGACGAACGCCACATCAAGCAGGCGCGCAACAAGCAGCGGCAGATCGACCGGATGGAGAAGGTCGAACGGCCCGTCCTCGAGCGCCGCAAGATCGCGCTGCGGCTGCACCCGCACGTGCGCGGCGGTCAGCGGGTCTTCGAGCTCCGCCACGTCGGGATGCAGTTCGGCGACGACGTGGTGCTCGGCGATGTCGAGTTGACCGTCGTCCACGGCGAGCGGGTCGGCTTCGTCGGAGCGAACGGCGCAGGCAAGAGCGTCCTTCTCAAGACCGTCGTCGGGGAGCTCGAGCCGACCGAGGGCGCGGTCTGGGTCGGGCCGTCGATCCGGATCGGGTATCTCGCGCAGGATCAGGAGACGCTCGATCCCGAGTCGAGCCCGCTCGAAACCGTGCGACTCGCGCACCGCTGCGCGGAGGGCGAGGCCGTCTCGCTGCTGATGAAGTTTCTCTTCCCGTACGAGCAGGTGCGCCGCGCGAACAAGCTGCTCTCGGGCGGCGAGCGCACCCGGCTGCAGTTGCTCCTGCTGATGTTGGCCCAGCCGAACCTCCTTGTGCTCGACGAGCCGACAAACCATCTCGACATCGACTCGGTCGAGGCGCTCGAGGCCGCGCTGGAGGAGTTCGAGGGAACCGTCTGCGTGATCTCCCACGACCGCTACTTCCTCGACCGCATCGTCGACCGGATCGTCGAGGTCGAGGGCGGCGAGGCGACCGCGTACGAGGGCGGCTGGTCGGACTGGTACGAGCGCTCCCAACTCGCCGTCGAGGTGGCCTAGTAACAGTCTGTTACAAGGCGGGAGGAGTACGCTTCCGGCTTGCGCGAGCTGTTGGAGCTGCTCGAAGACGGCCCTAGTAACAGTCTGTTACTAGGCGTCGCGTGGCTCGCGGGGCAGCAGGTGGAGCACGATCCGAGCGAGCTGAGGGCGGCGCTGCGGCGGTCGGAGTTGCTGCTCGCCGCGGGCGGCGACCCGCGACGTGAGCTCGACCTCGACGACCGCGCGGTCACGGCGCTCGCAGACGATCTCAGCGACCTGGCGTCGCGCGACCGGTTCGAGGACTCCCTGGGCGCGCTCGCGACCGAAGCCGAGGGGTTGGCCTCGGTCGCATCGGCCCTCGCGCAGCTTCGCGCGCAGCCGGATCTTGCGTGGCGGTGCTATGCCGCCGCGTTGCTCGCGGACGCGATCGCCTCGGGCTGATCGCTGTCCGGGACACGCACGAGCGAGCGAACCGGCGAAAGAACGAGCGGAACAACGGCGAGCAGGCCGCCAACCGCGCCGACGACGATCGTGGGGCGCAGCCCGATCGTCGATCCGAGCACGCCGCCGAGGAGCGCGCCGAGCGGGATCACGCCCCAGACGATGAAGCGGCGGGACGCGTTCGCGCGGCCGAGCATCCGGTCGGGCGTGATCGCCTGAATCAGGCTGATCGCGGTGACGTTGTAGAG
>JALYRA010000147.1 GCA_030855545.1 Actinomycetota bacterium
TCGGCCTGGAGGCACCTCGAGGCGCTCACACGCAAGCTGCTCGTGCAGCCCGACCGCGCCGTCCTTCCCGGTCAGAAGGGCTTTCGCTTCCAGCACGCACTGATCCACGACTCCGCCTATCGCAGACTCCCAAAGGAGCTCCGCGCCGAGCTACACGAGCGGCTGGCGGGCTGGCTTGAGGGAAAGCCCGGGGCGCAGGACGAGATCGTCGGCCACCACCTCTCACAGGCCTACCGCTACCGGGCCGAGCTCGGGTCGGTCGACGAGCATGCCCGGACGCTCGCCTCGCGGGCCAGCAAGCGGCTGGGCGACGCCGGCCAGCGAGCACTGTCGCGCTGGGACCTCTCCGCCGCCGTCGGCCTGCTCGAGCGTGCCGCCGAGCTGCTCGAGCACGATGACGCCGAGCGCCTGCCCCTACTCGTCGACCTCGGCGAGGCGCTCCACTGGGCGCACCAGCACCCGCGCGCCGAGGCGGTACTCGAGGAGGCGCTCCAGCGGGCGAGGTCGACGGGCGACGAACGGCTCGAGGCGCACGCGCTCCTCTCGCTCCATCAGGTCCGTGGTCGAAGGCATGGGTCGAGCGCGCATCCTGGACTCGACGAGGCTCGCGTGCAGCGAGCGATCAGGACGTTCGAGGCGCACGGCGACGAGCGCGGACTCGCGAGCGCGTGGCTGACGGCCGCCGACCTCCGATTCGACTGCCTGCGAGAGCGCGATGGGGTGGCCGCGCTGCGCCGCGCTCTCGAGCACGCCGAGCGCGGAAGCGACACGCAGTTCCAGGCTCTGATCAGGATCGTCCTCGCCCTCAAACTCGATGGCACGTCGGCGTCCCTCTACGAGGTGCGCACGGTTCAGGAGGACAACCTTGCCTGGGCGGAGGCGAACGGGAGCCAACGGGTCCGCGCGGCGTCGCTCGCGCTCGCGGCGCGACTCGCAGCGAGGGAGGGCCGGTTCGACGAGGCGCGCACGCTGATCGAGGAGGCGGGAGCGCTCTTCAGCGCCCTCGGCGTCGAGGTCGCTGTGACCGCGGTCGCGACGTGGACGGGCGAGATCGAAGAGCTCGCCGACGACCTCGACGCGGCCGAACGTGCTTACCGCGAAGGACTCGAGCGATCCGCCCGAGCCGGCGATCGCTTAGGCCTCGTTCGGGCGTACCGCCTCGGCCGCGTCCTCGACGCCCGCGGCTCGCACGACGACGTGGGCGGGCTCTTCCCGGTCTCGAACAACGAAGCCGCCGAGACCGCCCTCGACCAGGTCGTCTGGCGCTCGGCGCGAGCGCGCGAGCTCGCACGCTGCGGGCAGGTCGAGGAAGCCGTCGCACTCGCCCGGCACGCGATCACGCTCGCCGAGCCGAGCGACAACCTCCGCCTGAGGTGCGAGGGACTCGAGGCTCTCATTCACGTCCTGCTCGCGGCCGAACGCCGAGGCGAGGCGATTCCAGCGGTCGAGGAACTGCTGCACCTGCGCGAGCGCAAGGGCGAGCCCGTCGCGGCTGGAAAGGCTCGCTCGCTGCTCAGGCAGCTCAGAGCGACCGCCGGCGCGTAGGGTGCGATCGCTCCATCAGGCTCGAGCAAGGAGCGGACTCGCGCGCGTCGAGCTCTTGATCGGAAGCTCCGACTCCCACCCGTATCGAAGAGCGCGAATGGCTAGCACCAGCGGCGTCCAAAGGTGATGTGTCCGCGAGATACCGGCCAGACCGCATGCGGCTTCCCGCCACCGCGTCTCGGCTTCGAGGAACTGCGCAACCTCGGGTTACTTGGGCGTTCGTTCGTGAACGGTCGGGCGGGTTCGCCGCCCAACGTCGCCCGACGGGTGCGGCCGGTCGTGCAGGCGAGCGCGTTCGGTTGGGATCAGGGAGCAGCGATCCAGACGGCGCCGGCGCCGGCAGCTATGAAGGCCCCGCGGCCAAGGTTGGTGTGGGCGGTGATCGCGTTGGCGGCCGGGTCGATCCGGCTCACCTCGCCGTCTCTGCCAAGCGCCCAGACGACTCGTGCGTCGACTGCGAGATCGATGACACCACCTGGAACGCGAACCGCCGAGGCCGCCACGTTGTCCTGCGGGTCGATCCGCCAGATGGTGTCGCCGCGCTCAAGCGCGACCCAGACCCCCTGGTCGTCGGCTGCGATCGCGACCGGCGGGGCCGGGACGCGGATCGAGGCGATCACATCGCCCGTAGTCGAGTCGAGCCGGGAGACGCGGCCAAGGCGCTCGGTGGAGGGGAAGATGCTGACCGGGTTCGATACCCACACCGACCCGGCGGCCAGTGCCACCGCCCGCCGTGCGTCACCTTCGAAGAAGGAGTCGCGACCACCATTCCTGGCGAGCCGCGACCGGCCGTCTCGCGGGTCGAGCTGGAAGAGGAACTCGGCGGCGCGCTCGGGAAGCCAGATCGTTCGATCGTCTGCCGCGATCGCGTCGAGCGGCGCCCCCGGCCCGCGTCCCGGGGCCGTACCGACGCCGTGCACGCGAGCGGATCCGAGCAGTGAGACACGTCGTGCCAGACCGTCGAGGACCCACAGTCCGCTCCGTCCGGGGGCCAGTCTCGTCGGTCGGCGAACGGGGGCACCGAGAGATGCGACGGCTCGCGTCCGCGGGTCGACGACGACGACGCTGCCGCGCGCCGGGATGGCGACGAAGGCCGCGCGCCTGCCGACGACGACGTCGCTCGGGATGCCGCCGAGACCGAGGATGGCCGCCGGCGCGAGCGTCTGGGGGTCGAGCATGGCGAGCGAGCGCGCCGGAAGGGCAGCGTCGGCCCGCGTGAACTGCCAGACCGCGAACCCCAGTAGCGCGGCCCCGAGCAGGATGGCAGCGCTTCCCAGGAGCGGGGTGCGTCGGTGCCAGAAGGGCGGGCGATCGGCGATCGCGCCCATCCGAGAACCTTGGACCCGTCCTCCCAGGATCGGATCCTGGTTGAGGATGCGCTGTTCGAGCTCCTGCAGCGCCCGCCCGGGCTCGAGCCCGAGCTCGTCGACGAAGCGGCGCCGCGCCTCCTGGTAGGCGTCGAGCGCCTCCGCCTGGCGGCCTGCCTGGTAGAGCGCGAG
>JALYRA010000148.1 GCA_030855545.1 Actinomycetota bacterium
GATGAGCAGGCGCTCGCGCTCCTGCGCGCGCTCGGGCTCCCCTTCCCGGCCGAGAACAGGGAGGACCAGTAACGAATGGCCAAGACCTCGCTCGTCGTCAAGCAGAAGCGGACACAGCGCTACAAGGTGCGCCAGTACACGCGTTGCAACAAGTGCGGCCGCCCGCGCGCGGTGTTCAAGAAGTTCGGCCTCTGCCGGATCTGCCTGCGCGAGCTCGCGCACAACGGCTCCATTCCCGGCATGACGAAGAGCAGTTGGTAAGCGGATGCTGACCGACCCGATCGCAGACATGCTGACCCGGATCCGCAACGCCAACAAGGCGATGCACGACACCGCCGAGATGCCGACCTCCCGAATCAAGGTGGAGATCGCCCGCGTCCTCAAGGACGAGGGCTACATCAAGGACTTCCGCGTCGTCGAGGTCGAGGGTCAGCCGTACTCGACGCTCGTCGTCGAGCTCAAGTTTGGCCGCAACCGCCAGCGGGTGATCAGCGGGATCAAGCGCGTTTCCCGCCCCGGTCGCCGCGTCTACGCGCGCAAGGATCGCCTGCCGCGCGTGCTCGGCGGGCTCGGCGTCTCGATCCTGTCCACCTCGACCGGCCTCATCACCGGCCGCCAAGCCGCCGAACGCGGCCTCGGCGGCGAAGTGATCGCGTTCGTCTGGTAGCCCCATGAGCAGAATCGGCAGAAAACCCATCGAGATCCCGACGTCCGTCAACATCGCGATCTCCCCTGGGCGCGTCCAGGTGAACGGGCCGCTCGGTGAGCTCGATCAGGTCGTCCCGCAGCGGATGCAGATCGAACAGTCGGGCGCCGAGATCGTCGTCACCCGCCCCACCGAGCGCGGCGAGGATCGCGCGCTGCACGGCCTGACGCGGACGCTGATCGCGAACATGGTCGAAGGCGTGACGAAGGGCTTCGAGAAGCACCTCGAGATCCAGGGCGTCGGCTACCGCGCCGCACTGCGCGGCACGGATCTCGAGCTGAACGTCGGCTACTCGCATTCCGTCGTGATGAAGCCGCGTCCCGGGATCACCTTCGAGGTGCCGACGCCGACGCAGGTGATCGTCAAGGGAACGGACAAGCAGCAGGTCGGCCAGACCGCTGCGGAGGTTCGCGCGGTGCGCAAGCCGGAGCCGTACAAGGGCAAGGGCATCCGCTACGTCGACGAGGTCGTCCGCAGGAAGGTCGGTAAGAGAGCGTGACCGTCACAACCACTCGGCAGGCGCGCGAGCGCCGTCATCGCCGGATTCGCGGCAAGGTCGCGGGCACGGCAGAGCGCCCTCGCCTGGCCGTCTTTCGCTCGAACAAGGGCATCTTCGCCCAGCTGATCGACGACGAGAGCGGCACGACGCTCGGCGGCGCGAGCTGGCTCGGCCTGAAGAAGTCCTTCAAGGGCAACAAGATCGAGCAGGCAACCGAGGTCGGCAAGGCGGTCGCCGAGGCTGCCAAGAAGGCCGGGATCGAAACCGTCGTCTTCGACCGGGGCGGCTACCTTTTCCACGGACGCGTCAAGGCGCTCGCCGAAGGCGCGCGTGAGGGAGGACTGAAGTTTTGAGCAGTACGAGCACTGTTGAGCGTGAGGTGATTGCCCGCGAGGAAGTTCGCGAGCTCAAGGAGCGTGTGATCGAGATCAATCGCGTCGCCAAGGTCGTCAAGGGCGGCCGGCGGTTCTCGTTCACGGCGCTCGTCGTCATCGGCGACGAGGTCGATCGCGTCGGCGTCGGCTACGGCAAGGCGCGCGAGGTGCCGCTGGCGATCTCCAAGGCCGTCGACGACGCGAAGAAGAATCTCTTCACGGTGCCGAAGCACGGCACCACCGTCACTCACGAGATCATGGGCGTCTTCGGCGCCGCACGCGTGTTCATCCGGCCCGCCTCGGAGGGGACGGGTGTGATCGCCGGCGGCGGCGTACGCGCCGTGCTCGAGCTTGCCGGCATCCGGGACGTGCTCGCGAAGAGCCTCGGCACGACGAACCCGATCAACATGGCCAAGGCGACCGTCCAGGGACTCAAGGCGCTGCGCCGGCCCGAGGACGTGGCGAAGATGCGCGGCAAGACGATCACCGAGGTTCTGCCCTACCGGGCACCCGCCGCCGAGGAGCCCGCCGCCGAGGAGTCCGCTGCGGTTCCGGCCCCGGAGACCGTCGAGGCGACCAAAGAGGTCGAGGAGACCGCGTCGTGAAAGTGACGCAGATCAAGAGCTCGATCGGCCAGAACCCGCACAATCGCGGCACGCTACGCTCGCTCGGGCTCGGCCGCATCGGCAAGACGAACGAGCTCAAGGACGGCCCGGAGCTCCAGGGTAAGCTGAGGAAGGTCGCCCACCTGGTGCGGGTGGAGAAGTAAATGGCTGACGAGCTCAATCTCTCCAATTTGAAGCCGGCCCAGGCGCGCAAGGATCGCAAGCGCGTCGGCCGTGGCCTGGGCTCGGGCAAGGGGCGCTACTCCGGGCGCGGGATCAAGGGCCAGAAGTCGCGCTCCGGATCGAAGAAGATGCCGGCCGGCTTCGAGGGCGGGCAGATGCCGCTCGACATGCGCGCGCCAAAGCTCCGCGGCAACACCTCGGCCGATGCGATGCCGATCGGCCCGTTTCGCACGTATTCGCAGCCGATCAACCTGCGCGACCTCGACCGTGTCTTCGACGACGGAGCGACCGTCAACATCGAGGCGCTGGTCGAGAAGGGCCTGCTCAAGAACACGAAGGCCGACGTGAAGATCCTCGGCACCGGGGAGCTCTCGAAGAAGCTCTCGGTCACGGCGCATTCGTTCTCCGCCACCGCCCGTGAGAAGATCACGGCCGCCGGCGGGAGCGCCACCGCGTTGAAGGCGCCGAAGGATCCGCGCAAGAAGAAGCACAAGGCGGCGAAGCCGAAGGTCGAAGAGACCGACGAGCCCACGGCCCAGGCGACCGAAGCCGCCGAGCCGGAGGCAAACGCCGACGCCGAAGCTCCCTCCGAGGAGGGCTAGGTTGTTCAGCTGGCTGTCGAACGCCTGGCGCGTTCCCGAGTTGCGCCGCCGCCTGCTCTTCACGGCGCTGATCCTCGCGATCTACCGCCTTGGTTCCTGGGTGCCGGCGCCGGGCGTCGACTCCGAGACGATCCAGAGCTATTTCGACGGCAGGGGCGGCACAATCCTCGGCCTGCTCAACCTCTTCTCGGGCGGCGCGCTCTCGCAGTTCTCGATCTTCGCGCTCGGGATCATGCCGTACATCACGGCCTCGATCATCCTCCAGCTGATGACGGTGGTGATCCCAAAGCTCGCCGAGCTGCAGAAGGAAGGCGAGTCGGGCTACGCGAAGATCAACCAGTACACGCGGTACCTGACCGTCATCCTCGCCGCCGCGCAGTCCACCGGCTACGCCTTCCTCTTCCGCCGCCAGGGCGTCCTCGACGCCGATCTCGGCCGGATGACGCTGATCATCCTCACCCTCACCGTCGGCTGCACGTTGCTGATGTGGATGGGCGAGCTGATCACAAAGCGCGGGATCGGTAACGGCATCTCGCTCCTGATCTTCGCCTCGATCCTCGTCGGCGCCCCGATCGGGATCGCCGCCTGGTGGAACGGCGGCCCGATGGAGAAGCTCTTCTTCCCGCTGATCGCGCTCGCGATCATTGCCGCGATCGTCTTCATCCAGGAAGGCCAGCGGCGGATCCCGATCCAGTACGCGAAACGCATGGTCGGCCGCCGCATGACCGCGGGCGGATCGACCTACATGCCGCTGCGCGTGAACATGGCGGGCGTGATCCCGGTCATCTTCGCCGCCGCTGTGATGGCGTTCCCGCCGACGATCGGCCAGTACTTCCCGCAGACGCAGGACTTCGTCAACGAGCACTTCCTGCCGACGGGCGTCCCCTACATGCTGATGCAGGGCTTCCTGATCGTCGTCTTCACCTACTTCTATACGGCCGTGCAGTTCAACCCGGTCGACCAGGCGGACAACCTGCGCCGCTACGGCGGCTACATCCCCGGCATCCGACCCGGCCCGCCCACCGCGCAGTACCTCGACCGCGTGCTCACGCGGCTGACGCTGCCCGGCGCGCTCTACCTCGCCCTCGTGGCGACGCTGCCGACACTCTTCATCCGCTATGGCGGCTTCTCACAGGCCACGGCGGGAGCTCTGGGCGGCACCTCGGTGCTGATCGCGGTCGGTGTCGCGCTCGACACGATGAGACAGATGGAGTCGCAGATGATGATGCGCTCCTACGAAGGCTTCCTCAAATAGCGAACGCGCCGAAACAGTGAACGTGCTCGTGCTCGGCCCGCAAGGGTCGGGGAAGGGAACGCAGGCGAAGCGCATCTCGGCCGACCACGAGATCCCGCACGTCTCGACCGGCGACATGTTCCGAGCGCTCGACGACGCGACGCCGCTCGGCCGCGAGGTCAACGAGATCATGGAGCGCGGCGACCTCGTTCCGGACGAGATCACGATTCGCATGATCCGCGAGCGACTGGCCGGCGACGATGCGCTCGACGGGTTCATCCTCGACGGCTTTCCGCGGAACCTCGCGCAGGCCGAGGCGCTCGACGGGATGCTGGGCGAGATCGGGCGCGGCCTCGACGTGATCTTCTTCTTCGACCTCGACGACGAGACCGCGAAGCACAGGGCGCTCGGCCGCGCGCACGAGGAAGGACGGACGGACGACACGCCGCAGACGATCGCGCGCCGCCTCGCCGTCTACCACGAGCAGACCGAGCCGGTGGTCGAGTACTACCGAACGACGGGAAAGCTCGTGCCCTTGCACGCAGGCCGCACCGTCGAGGAAGTGTTCGCAGAGGTCGAGAGCGCATTGGATACCGTGGGAGCTAGATGACGACCGCCGCCCGCCCAGCTCGCGCGCGCTGGCTCGCTGCAAAGCGGCGCCTCGCCGCGTCCTCAGTCGCACACATGCATTGCATGCATGAGCGCTCCCTGCGTCCTTGCGAGACGGGCTTTTCGCGGCCATCACGCACGATCTGGACGCCCGGAGGTCGTCGATGATCGTCCGCAAGTCCGCTCAGGAGATCGCCAAGATGTCGGCCGCGGGCCGCGTCGTCGCGGAGACGATCGCTCACGTCGGCGAGCAGCTCGAGGCGGGGATCACGACTGGTGACCTCGACCGGATCGCCGAGGAGAAGATCCGCTCGCTCGGCGGCGTTCCGACCTCGCAGGGCTACCGCGGCTATCCGGCTGCGATCTGCATCTCCCCGAACGCGATGGTCGTGCACGGAATCCCCGGCCCCTACGAGGTGGCCGAGGGCGATCTGATCACGATCGACGTCGGTGTCACCCTCGACGGCTACATCGCAGACAGCGCTTTCACGTTCCCGGTCGGGGAGGTCGGCGACGAGGCGCAGCGGCTGCTGGACACGGGCCGTGACGCGCTCGCAGCGGGAATCGCGCAGGCGATGCCCGGCAACCGGGTCGGCGACATCTCCGCCGCCATCCAGCAGCACGTCGAGGGGCAGGGCTTCTCGGTCGTCCGCAGCCTCGTCGGCCACGGCGTCGGACGCTCCTATCACGAGGATCCGCACATCCCGAACTTCGGCCAGCCCGGCCGCGGGCCGCTTCTCTCCGAGGGGATGACGCTCGCGATCGAGCCCATGATCACCGCAGGCCGCCCCGAGGTCTTCGTGCACGACGACGAATGGTCGATCTCGACCGAGGACGGTTCCCTCGCCTCCCATTTCGAGCACACGGTTGCGATCACGGCCGAGGGGCCGAGAATCCTGACCCTGAGCCGCGATCGAGAGCCGTCTTTGCTATCCTGACGAGCCGCGCGGCAGAGCGCCGTGCTTTGCTGCGCGTCGGAAACACTGTTCGAAGCACCGTTCCACAACGAGGTACATGGCAGTCAAGGAAGAGAAGATCGAGGTCGAAGGCGAGGTTGTCGAGGCGCTCCCGAGCACGATGTTCAGGGTGCAGCTCGATGAAGGACACGCCGTGCTGGCCACGATCTCCGGAAAGATGCGCAAGCACTACATCCGCATCTCACCCGGCGACCGCGTCAAGGTCGAGCTCTCTCCTTATGACCTCACCCGCGGCAGGATCACCTTCCGCAACCGCTAACAGGAGCCACTTTGAAAGTTCGTCCGTCCGTGAAGCCCATGTGTGAGCGCTGCCGTGTGATCAAGCGGCACGGGCGCACCATGGTCATTTGCACGAATCCGCGTCACAAGCAAAGGCAGGGGTAGTCACTTGGCACGAATCGCAGGCGTCAACCTTCCGAACCAGAAGCGTCTGGAGATCGGGTTGACCTATATCTACGGGATCGGCCAGACGACCGCGCAGCGGATCTGCAAGGCGCTCGAGCTCGACCCGAACGAGAAGGTGAAGGACCTCACGGACGACGAGGTCAACAAGATCCGCACCTATATCGATAGCGACCTTCAGGTCGAAGGCGATCTGCGTCGCGAGCGCTCGCAGGCGATCAAGCGCCTCTCCGAGATCGGCTGTCTGCGCGGCATCCGCCACCGTCGCGGCCTGCCGGTGCACGGCCAGCGGACGAAGACGAACGCGCGCACGCGCAAGGGCCCGAAGAAGACCGTCGGCCGCGGCAAGAAAGCGGCGACGAAGTAATGGCGCCGCCCCGCAAGGCTGCGACCGCCCGCGGCCGCACGCGTCGTCGTGTCAAGAAGAA
>JALYRA010000157.1 GCA_030855545.1 Actinomycetota bacterium
ACGAGCTCGAGCCGCTCGTTCGGCCTGTACCGACGGCCGACCTTCGCCGAGGGTCGGCCGTCGGTCATCACGATGTCCGCGGTGAAGTCGTTCTGGCCTCGGATCAGCGACGAACCGATCCCGTAAGCGTCCACCGGGACGCCCTTCCGCTCGAACTCCTCGATCTTGTCGACGGTGAAGCCGCCGGAGGCGACGATCCTGACCCGCTCGAACCCGTCCGCGTCGAGCGCGTCGCGCACCTTGCGGACGAGTCGCTCGTTGACGCCGCGCGGGTCGAAGTCGCCCATCTCGTTCCACAGCGAGCGGTCGACGAGCTGGCCCGAGGTGTCGAGCCGGACGCCCCAGAGCCGCGGTCCGAGCGCGCGGGCGACCTCGAGTGCCGTGCGCACGGAGTCGTTCTCGAAGTCGACAAGTACGACGACGTTCATGTCGTCTGGCGCCCATTCGGCGAACTTCGTTGCTGCGAGCACGGTGTTGCCGCCGTAAGCCGCAATCAGGGCGTGAGGCACCGTACCCACCCCGCGGCCGCCCCACCAGGACGCCTGCGCGTCTGAGGTGACGCCGATGGGGGCGCCGATCATCGCGCCCGCGACGTAGGCGGCGTAGCCGTCGCCGGTCTGCACACGGTGGTGGTCGTGGCGCGCAGGCATGAAGATGATCGGCTTGCCGTTCGCCGCCTCGACCACGCGTGCGGTATTCGTCGTGATCAGCGTTCGCCGGGTCAGCACGCCGAGATAGACGGTCTCGAGGGGCGCGAAGAGGGTGTAGTCGCCTTCGATCGTCAGCACGGACTCCCAAGGCTCGATCCGATCGCCGTCGTGAAGCGCGTGCACGGTCAGCGCCTCCCAGTCCTCCGAGCACAGCTTCAGCACCGCGATCGCCTCGTCGATTCCGCCGAGCATCGACACGTTCCGCTGGAAGACCTGCATGACGACGCGCGGCCGGCGGCCGTCGGCGAGCAGCGTGGCGCGCGTGTGGTTGAAGTACGCGTCGGTGTAGTAGCCCTCACGCATCTTCTCGACCGGGAGGTCGAAGATCTCCGGCGCCAGCCGGTCGGGCCTAGCTCGCTGCTCGACTGCCATCTTCCAGCTCCAGACAGGCCGAGAGGGCGGCCTCCGCCACCTCGAGCTGCTCGGGCGACGGCTCCGCGGTGGCGATCCGGTGCTGGAGCTCGTGCCCGGGGCGGGCGAGCGCCTTCGCGAGGGGGTGGCCCGGATGGCGCGTCATCCAGCCGAAGACCTCGACTGCCGCTCCGACCGCACCGAGCGTGCTTGCGGCGCGGGCGGTGCCGCGAAGATGCGCAGGCGCGCGGGAGGCGAGGATGTTGCCGGCGGCCGAGGCGGCGAGCAGCGGGCCGATCAGATGGGAGCCACAGCGCTCGTGCTCTTTCGCCCGCTTCTCGCCGTGCTCGTACGTCCCGATCGAGACGTGCTCAGCGCCGTGGTACGCGGCGAGCTCGCCGCCGCGGAGGGCAATCACGGCGGGGGCGAGCGAGATCGCGCCGGAGAGGAGCTCCCGCGCTGCATCGCCGAGGCGGTCGGAGCGGCGCACGACCTGAACGGTGACGGCGCTTGCGAGCGTCGCGGCGAGGACGGCTGGCCGCTCGAACGGCAGCCGCGCTTCGGGCAGGCGCCGTCGCACTTCGGGCAGCATCGCGAACGACTCGGCGAGCCGGAGCGGGCCGCGCACGAACGGCAGGGTGATTCCCGGCGCGAGCAGGCGCTTCCGTGCGCTCGCCACCTTTATCTCCCCAGATTCGCTTCGGATCGCGCAAGCCCACGAGGTGGGGCCGTGCACGAGCACGCCGTTTGCGAGCGCCATCCCACCGAGGCGAACCTTGCTCATCCGGACAGCGTAGCCCCGGCGGCGCGCCTCAAAGCGGCCTGGAGCTCGCGGGCCGCCGGGCCTGGTGGAATCGCCTCGCCGTCGAGCTCGGTGACGGGCATCACCTCGCGGACCGAGGACGACGTGAATGCCTCCTCGGCTCCAGCGAGCTCGGCCAGAGGAAAGTGGTCTTCGTCGACCTCGTAGCCGGCTCCCGCGGCGAGCTCGATCACGGTGGCGCGAGTGACGCCCGCCAGGATCCCCAGGTCGAGCGACGGCGTCGAGAGCGTCCGGCCGCGGCGCCACCAGATGTTCGTCGTCGGCCCTTCGAGCACCGTTCCTCCTGCGTCGACGAAGACGGCGTCATCGGCGCCGCGTCGCTTCGCCTCCGACTCCGCGGCCATGTTCACGGCATAGCTCGTCGACTTCACGCCCGGGAGGAGCCAGGGCTCGTCGGCGCGGACACCGCGGAGCGAGATCAGGCGTTGGCCCCGGGCGCGCAGGTCGTCGTAGTGGTCGCCGAGAGCGCTGACGAGCGCGAGCGCGAGCGGCGTGGGCGTCCAGTAGAGCCGGAGCACCGATTCGGGAGCGCCTGCCGCTTCGAGCGCCTGGCGCGCGAGCTCCTCCAGCTCGAGCCGGTTCACGGCCGGTAGGCCGATCCGCTCCGCCGAGCCTGCGAGCCGGTCGAGGTGCTCGGCGAGCTTGAACGGCTCCCCGCCGTAGACGCGGATGGTCTCGAACGCTGCCCGGCCGCGGAGAAGAGCCTCGTCGTCGGCGCGGAGCACCGGCTCTGCCGGATCGACGACGCCGCGACCTCCGATCGCCACTGCGAGCAGTGTCAGTGCGCCACCGCCTCGACGGGCGCGCCGATCGCCGCGAGCAGCGGGCCGGCCTTCGTCCACGATTCCTTGATCTCGGCCTCCGGCTCCGAGTCCCAGACGATGCCGCCGCCGACCCAGAGGTGGATGCTGCCGTCGGCGATCGCGAACGTGCGGATCGTGAGCGCGAGGTCGAGGTCGCCGTTTCCTCGTACCGTGCCAAGCGCGCCCATTGAGGCGCCTCGGCCGACCGGCTCGAGCTCGGCGATCAGATCCAGCGCCGCGAGCTTCGGCGCGCCCGTCACCGACCCACCCGGGAATGTCGCTGCAAGCAGCTCGGCGAGCGCGGTGTCCGGCCGCAGCGTGCCCTCCACCGTCGAGACGAGATGCGTGACGCCGGCGAGCGCGCGCTCGACCATCAGCTCCGGCCAGCGCACGGAACCCGGCTCGCAGACGCGGGAGAGGTCGTTGCGCTCGAGGTCGACGATCATCACGTGCTCGGCGGTGTCCTTCTCGCCCTCGACGTGCTCGCCGAGCGGCCGCGTACCCTTGATCGGGCACGTCCACACGCGCCGGTCGCGTCGCGCGAGGAAGAGCTCCGGCGACGCGGACACGATCGCCCACCCATCTCCGGCGAGCGTCCGTGGCGAGAACGCGGCGAGCCGCTCCGCCAGCGCGTCTGCAGCTCCCTCGAATTCGGCCTGCAGATGCTGCACGAGGTTGACCTGGTAGACGTCACCGCGTCCGATCGCCGCGCGCACTGCCTCGATCGCATCGATGTACTCGCCGTCGCTCCAGCTCCGCCGCCACTGTCCGATCCGGACCTGTCCGGGGTCAGACCCCGTCGTGTCCCGAACGGACACGGCTGCGAGCGGCAGCCGCAACGGCTCTGGCGGCGCGGCAGCGGGGCTTCGCCTCAGCGGCTCGGAGAGGCCGTAGCCGAGGTAGAGATCGGCGACGAGGTGCTCGCCGCCGGGTGCGAAGAAGCCGTGCTCGCGTAGGTGCGCTTCGATCCGCTCGAACGCTCCGTCGGGAGAGTGGAGCTCGAGCACCCCTACCTCAGCGACTGGGCGGCGGCGCGGAGGAACTCGACGCCGAGGCCGAGGTCGTCGACGTGGGTGCGCTCGTCGGCGGAGTGGATCAGCCGCGACGCCAGCTCGACGTCCATCGTCCGGAGCGGGAAGAAGCCGTAGGCGATGGTGCCGAACGCCTCGCGCAGCCAGTGCGAGTCGGTGAACCCGGCGCAGCAGAGCGGTGCGAGCTTCGCGCCCGGCTCCGTCTCGGCGACCCAGGCTGCGATCCCGTCCCAGAGCGGCGTGTCGAGCTCCGACCGCGTGCCGCCGAAGCGCTCGATCGTCTCGAGCTCGTAGTCGCCCGGGCCGAGCAGCTCGCGGATGAGCGGATCGACGTCCTCAGGGGTCTGCCCGGGAAGAAGCCGCCGGTCGACGGTCAGCTCGACCGTCCCCGGGATCACGTTGCGGCGCTCGGAGGCCTCGATCATCGTCGGCGACAGCGTGAACCCGAGCAGCGGCTCGATCGTCTCGGCCGCGAGCGGGTCGAGCTCGCGCAACCGCTCGAGCACTTCGCCGGCGGGCGGTTGCTCACCGAGGACGGCGTCGAGAAAGCCGGCCACTTCGGGGCCGATCGTCGCCTCCGGCCGGTGCGCCGCAAGCTTCTCGATCAGGGGCGCCGCCTTCACGAGCGCGTTGTCGGCGATCCCCGGCATCGACGCGTGCCCGCTGCGGCCGTGCACGATCACCTTGATCGGCGAGGACATCTTCTCGGCCGTCGCGCAGAGGTAGAAAGCGTTGCCGCCGAACTCGACTCGCTCGCCGCCGCCCTCGTTGATCGCGTAGTCGACCCGCACGGCGTCGGCATGCTCCGAGCAGAGCCACTGGAGCCCGTAGTTGTCGCCGACCTCCTCGTCGGCGGCGGCGATGAAGACGAGATCGCCCGGCGGCTTGAACCCTTCACGCGCCAGCGACGCGATCGCGACGGCGTTCGCCGCCACCTGGTTCTTCATGTCGAGAGCGCCGCGTCCCCAGACGTGGTCGTCGGCGAGGTCGCCAGACCACGGGTCGCGCGACCACTCGCTCGGATCTGCGACGACCGTGTCCGTGTGCGAAAGGAGACACAGCGACGGCCCGTCGCCGCCCTTGATCCGCGCGACGAGGTTCGCGCGCTCCGGAACGCGGGCGTAGAGCTCGACCTCGACGCCGTTCGCCTCGAGGTAATCGCGTAGCAGCTCGGCCGCGCTCGTTTCGTTCCCGGGAGGGTTGACCGTGTTCAGCCGCAGCAGTTGCTGCAGCAGCCCGACGGCTTCGTTCTGCAGGCTCATGCTTCCGACTGGGAGCGGGCCGTGAGCTCGTTCCGCACGCGCCAGAGCTCGGGGAAGAAGACGTGGTGGATCAATCGGCCGAGCACCTCGACCGGCGTCCCCTGCGTCCCGACAACCGAGTCGCCGATCACGCGCGCGACGACCTTGTAGTGCCGGATCCGCCAGAAGTTGATCCGCTCGTCCCACTCGGTGATCACCTCGGCGAGCTGGTAGAGGTTCTCGTGGTCGCGGCCCTGGACGTAGACGTCGAGGAGCGAGAGCCCGGCCTGTTCGCGCAGGGCATGGAACGCCTGGCCGAGCGGCGGCGTCACGCGACGGATCTCGCGCCAGCCTGGCGAGTCGAACCCGCTGCCGTGGCCGAGCACCTTGCGGATCTCCTGGTACTCCCACGGGGACATCTGCTCGAGCATGTCGAGCTGCGTCGTCGCATAGTTGAGGCAGAGCGTCGAGCGCCGGAGCAGGCGCAGCGCCGCCGGTATCTCGCCGTCATGCAGGTGCTCGGTCGCCGCCTCGACGTCGTTCCAGGCGAGCTGCAGCCAGAGCTCCGACGACTGATGCACGGTCTGGAAGAGGAGCTCGTCGCGGTGCACCCACTGGTCGGACTTCTTCTGCAGCGCGAGTAGCCCGGTCGTGTTCAGGTAGCGCTCGTAGTCGCTCTCGCCTGCGCCTTCGAGGATCGGCTCCGAGAAGTCCTCGTGTGTCGCCACGCGCGGAGCATACTGACCGAGATGAGCGACCTCTTCGCCGATGCCGCGCGCGAGCGCTCGGCCGCGCACGCCCCGCTGCCGCAGCGGCTCCGGCCGCGGACGCTCGCCGAGCTCGTGGGACAGACCCACGTGCTCGGTGAGGGCTCGGCGCTCCGCCGCGCGATCGAGCAGGACCGACTCCGGTCGCTCATCCTCTACGGCCCGCCCGGGGTGGGGAAGACGACGCTCGCGCGCATCGTGGCTGCCGAGACAGGCGCGGCGTTCGAGGAGCTCTCGGCCGTCTCCGCCCGCGTCGACGACGTCCGCGGCGTCATGCAGCGCGCCCGCGACCGGCTCGGTGGCCACGGGCAGCGCACGATCCTCTTCCTGGACGAGATCCACCGCTTCAACAAGGCACAGCAGGACGCGCTCCTGCCCACGGTCGAGGAAGGCCTGCTGACGCTGATCGGGGCGACGACGGAGAACCCGTACTTCGAGGTCAACTCCGCGCTCCTCTCGCGCTGCCAGGTGGTCGAGCTGCATGCGCTCTCAGAGGAGGAGCTCGGCGAGGTCGTGCGCCGCGGCGCCGAGGCGATCTCGGCCGAGGTGTCCGACGAGATCGTCGAGCTGATCGCCCGCCGAGCCGGCGGCGACGCGCGCACCGCGCTCAGCACGATCGAGTTCGCCTGGGAAACGGCCGCCGCCGAGGGCGTCCAGCTCGAGGAGCGCCACGTCGACGACGCGGCGCGGAAGCGCCCGCTGCGCTACGACAAGGGGGCCGACCAGCACTACGACTTCGTCTCGGCCTTCATCAAGTCGATGCGCGGCTCCGATCCCGACGCGGCCGTGTACTACCTCGCCGCGATGCTGGAGGGCGGCGAGGATCCACGCTTCATCGTCCGCCGGATGGTCATCTTCGCCTCGGAGGACGTCGGCAACGCCGACCCTCGGGCGTTGCAGATCGCCGTCGCCGCGGCGCACGCGCTCGAGCACGTCGGCCTGCCGGAGGCGCAGCTCAACCTGTCGCAAGCGGCGCTCTACCTCGCGACCGCACCCAAGTCGAAGGCGAGCGCGAACGCGATCTGGGACGCACGCGGCGACGTCCGCGAGCGCGGCAACCTGAGGCCGCCCGCGATGCTCCGCGACGCGCACTACGCCGGCGCGAAGAAGCTCGGGCACGGCAGCGGCTACATCGACCCGCACACCGATCCGCGCGGCTCCGAGCTCGACTACCTCCCGGACGACCTGAAGGGCCGCCGTTATTACCACCCGTCCGGAAACGGCGAGGAGTCGAGCGAGTGACCATCTCTCGCCCGAGAACCCCGTTCGCGGGCTCTTCGAAGCGCTGAACGACCGCGATTTCGGCCGCGCGGCAGGAGCGGTCGCAGAGCACTGCGGAGTGGGAGAGCGTCGCGGCAGAGAGCGTCCATCGCGGCTCCGGCCCGATCGTGGCGGGCCTGCGTGAGTTCGTGGCCGCCTTCCCCGACTGGAAGGTGACGATCGACGGGCTGGTCGTTGCGAACGACCACGTCGTCGTCGAGTGGTCGTCATCGGGCACCTTCGAGCACGAGTTCCGCGGCGAGGCGCCGAACCGGAAGCGTTTCCGGCGTCGCGGCTGCTCGGTTGCGGAGGTCCGGGGCGGCAAGATCGTGCGCTACCGCGACTACTACGACCGCGCCACCATGCTCCTTCAGCTCGATCTCGTGCATCTCCTTTAACCTGGGCGCGTGGCGATCGAGACCGGAAGTGAGGCGCCGGACTTCGACCTCGAGGTCGATCGGACGACGCGCGTCCGGCTCACCGACTTCCGCGGGCGGTGCAACGTGCTGCTCGTCTTCCACCCGTTCGCGTGGACGCCGGTCTGCGAGGAGGAGGCGCTCGACCTGCAGGAGAACCTGCCGTCGTTCGCGAGCGCCGACACGGAGGTCGTGCTCG
>JALYRA010000241.1 GCA_030855545.1 Actinomycetota bacterium
CGTCAACGGTGCGCTGCTGCCGCTGGCGTCGCTGTTCTCGCGCTTCGAAGCGCTGAGGGGCGCGCCCCGTGTCGCCGGCGCGATCGGCGCCGCGGCGCTTGCGGTGGGCGTGAGCGCAAGCGGGCCGGCGACAGCCGACTCGCTTGCCGAACGCCCGGCTCGCCCGCAACTCGCCACCGTCGTTGCGAGGGCCGTGCCGACCCGGCTCTTGCAGGTTGAAACCCATGAAAAAGGGGGCGCTTCCTGCCGCCCGCGACTGTTCCTAGCAGGCCGACAAGCGTAGGAGGGGCGCCCCCCGACCGGCATCGTACGGTGCGGCCGGTGTACGGTCCCGGAGTGCTGATCGACCGGAGCATGCACCCGCAATGGCTTTCGAACGCCTACCTCCTGGCCGACGAGCCCGGCGGCACGGCCGTCTTCGTCGACAGCGGCGCCGATCTCACCCCACTGCACGACATCGTCGAGCGCGAGCGGCTGACGGTCACGCATCTGCTGACGACGCACACGCACCCCGATCACGTCGCGGGAGACGACGAGCTCGTCGAGCGCTACGGGCTGGAGATCGTCAAGGGCTCACTGGAGACCGGCGGTCTGCGCATCGAGGCGCTCGAGACGCCTGGGCACGCCGACGACCATCTCGCGTTCGTCGTCAACGACACCGTCGCCTTTACCGCTGACATCCTGTTCAAGGACGCGGTCGGCGGCGGGCCGGACGCCACGCCGATCCGCCACTCCGTCATGGACGTCCTGATGACGCTGCCGCCGGAGCTGCGGGTGCTCCCGGGCCACACCGAGGAGACGACGATCGGCCGGGAGTGGGAGGAGAACCCGTTCGTGACGTACTGGCGCGGCGAGACGGAGTCGATCGACGAGGAGGTCAAGGTGGGCGGCGAAGACGCGATTCTCGTCGTCTGGTCTCCCGATTACGACGGCAAGGGCAAGGCGATGGTGCGTTTTGCGGACGGCCGCGAGGCGATCATCGGCGGTTCGCGCGTCGAGCGATGAGCTTCCTGGTCGACGAGAAGCTCGAGGAGTACGCGGAGGCGCATTCGACCGCGCCCGACCCGCTGCTCGCCGAGCTCGCCGAGGAGACGCGCGCGACGATGAGCGCGCCCCAGATGCTCACCGGGCCGATCGAGGGCCGCTTCCTCGAGTTGCTCGTCCATGTCTCTGGCTCCAAGCGGATCCTCGAGATCGGCACGTTCACCGGATATTCGGCGCTTTCGATGGCCGCAGCCCTCCCCGAGGACGGCCGGATCGACACACTCGACATCGAGCCGAAGCACGCCGAGGTGGCGCAGCGCTACTTCGACCGCAGCCCGCACGGCTCAAAGATCACGCTGCACCTCGGCCCGGCAATCAAGATGATCGCCGGGCTCGAGGGCGAGTTCGACCTCGTCTTCATCGACGCCGACAAGGAGGGGTACGACTCGTACTACGAGGCGGTGCTGCCGAGGTTGAGCGCGCGCGGCCTGATCGCGATCGACAACACCCTCTGGAGCGGCCGCGTTCTCGATCCCCAGGACGAAAGCACCAGGATGATCGCGGCGCTGAACGACAAGATCGCGGCCGACGAGCGCGTCGTCGCCGTCCAGTTGACCGTGCGTGACGGCGTCACCCTGATCCGCCGCCGCTAACCGCAACAGGTGGTGTCAGAGACGAGTCTGACACCGGGGTGTCCGAAAGGGACAGTAGGTTGAGCGGTCGATGCGCCTGCTCGTCGCCCGCTGCGAGGTTTCCTACACCGGCCGCCTCACTGCCTTCCTGCCGGAAGCCGTGCGCCTGCTGATGATCAAGTCCGACGGCTCCGTTCTCGTTCACGCCGACAGCGGTGGCTTCCGGCCAAGCAATTGGATGACGCCGCCGACCGTGATCGAGGAGTCCGACGCCTTGATCGTCGTCCGCAAGCGCGCCGGCAAGGCCGAGGACCGGCTCGAGATCAGGATCGCCGAGGTGATCAGCGATCAAGTGCACGAGCTCGACGAGGTCGCAGGCCTCGAGAAGGACGGGGTCGAGAAGCATCTCCAGGAGGCGCTCGCCGCTGCGCCGGAGCGGCTCGAGAACGACCTGCGGCTCGACCGCCGCGAGTGGATGACGGAGATCGGTCCCGTCGACCTGATGTGCCGCGATTGCGACGACGGCTGGGTCGCGGTCGAGATCAAGCGCGTCGGGACGATCGAGGCGGTCGAGCAGCTGACGCGCTACCTCGGCTTCATCCGCGCGGACCCGGCGAAGCAGCGCTGCCGGGGCATCTTGGCGGCGCAGTCCTTCAAGCCCCAGGCCGTGACGCTGGCGGAGTCGCGCGGGATTTGCTGCGTCGAGGTCGACCTCGCGTTGTTGCGCGGCGAGCGCGAGCCCGAGCTCACCCTCTTCGGCTAGTCGCTGCTGCGCCGGCTCAGGGCTCCCAGAGGTCGAGCGTCACCGCGCGGATCTTTCCCTCGTCGTCGACGAAGGCATCGACGGTCCACCAATCCAGGCAGCCGTCCGCGTCGCGGGGTTGCACGACGACGCGTTCCAGCGGAGTGACCTGTGGAGGTTCCGGTTCGGGCGGCGCTGCGCAGTGCCGATGCGGGCCGCGGGTCACTCGGAGTCGGCCGTCTTCCGCCGCGATCAGCGCGACCGCTGACGCGCTTCCCGCTCGCCCGCGAAAGCCGTCGACTGACAGCGTCCACGCTCTCGGATTCCTGAGCTGACGCGCTGACAGGCGGAGATAGAAGACGTCCGCTAGGCCGAGGTCGACCGATTCGGCCAGCGGCACCGCCGTCCAGGTGGCATCACTCGGGGCGCGGGCGAAGGCGATCAGCGCGTCCATCGCACGTCGACTCGGGTCAGCCCGCTCACGCTCCTCAGCCATGCAGCCGGCGAGAAGGACGCCGAGCAGGATGTATACCGCGGAGCGTCTCATGGGACTACTGCAGCCTTGAGGTAGCTGGTCGGCGGGTCGGCGAGCAGGGCCGCAACACCTTCGAGCCCCACCCGGTGCGTGACGAGACGCTCCCAGGGATAGGCGCCGCTCGCGAGGAAGGCGAGCGCGGCGCGCACGTGTCGCGGGGCGTGGTGGAAGGCGCCGCGCAGCGTCAACTCCTCGTAATGAAGGCGATAGGCGTCGACCTGCAGGAGAGCGCCGCGCTCGCGGCCGCCGAAGTAGAGGACGGTGCCGCCGGGCCGGGCGAGCTCGAGGGCGCTCTGCCAGGCGTCCTCGGTGCCTGCCGCTTCGATCACCACGTCGGCGCCGTCGCCGTCGCCGGTCGTGCCACCGAAGAG
>JALYRA010000279.1 GCA_030855545.1 Actinomycetota bacterium
GTCCCCCGCCCAGCGACGGCGCCGGCGACGATGACGGCGGTCTCGCCCGGGACGACGACCGACGAAGGCGCCGGTCTCCGCGAACGCGAGGCCCGCCACGACCGCGATCGTCCACGCGCCGAGCGTCTCGTCGATCCCGTCCACCGCGGCCGCCGGGTCTGGCAGCGGCACCGCTCCAGTCAGCAGCGCGGTCGCAGCCATCCCCGCAGCCAGTGCCGCGAGCAGTCGGGAGAGGCGTCGCTTCATGCCGGGTTGGAGCGCGATCAGCCCGGCGAAGATTCGGCGGGCTCCTGAATCGCCTCGGCCTGCGTTCGGGTCATAGCGCCATGCCGAGACGCCTCTTCGTCGTGCCCGTCCTCGCCTTGGTGCTGGTGGCGGCCGCCTTCGCGGCCTTCGCGGCCGGCGGCGACGACAGTCGCGAGGCGTCCTTCAATGCCCGCGGGGGAGGCACGGCGTGGGAGGAGGTGCTCCGGGAGGCGCGCGGGCAGACGGTCCGGTGGTGGATGTTCGGCGGCGACGACCGCATCAACGAGTACGTGGACGACCAGGTCGTCCCGGCGGCGCGAGAGCACGGCGTGACGCTCGAGCGCGTTCCTGTGGGCGACACCGCGGACGCCGTGCAGCGCGTCGTCGCGCAGCGCCGGGCGGGGAAGCGCACCGGCGGCGCCGTCGACCTGATCTGGATCAACGGCGAGAACTTCGCCGCGGGCAAGGAGGCGGGCCTCTGGTTGCGTGACTGGGCGCGATCACTTCCGAACGCGAAGCTGGTCGACGGGGCTGACCCGAGTGTCGCCCGCGACTTCGGCGTCGCCGTCGACGGCCAGGAGTCGCCGTGGAGCAGGGCCGCGTTCGTCTTCGCGCACGACCGTCGCCGCGTCGCCGAGCCGCCGCAGAGCTTCGACGAGCTGCTCGCGTGGGCGCGCGATCATCCGGGGCGGTTGACCTATCCGGCGCCTCCGGACTTCACGGGGTCTGCGTTCGTCCGTCAGGTGGTCGCGGTCAAGGGTGAGGACGAGGCCTTCCGGTATCTGCGCGAGCTCAGGCCGCTGCTGTGGCGGCGCGGCGAGACGTTGCCGAAGTCCGAGGCCGAGCTGACACGGATGTTCGGCGACGGCCAGGTCGACTTCGCCATGTCGTACGACGCCAACTTCGTGTCGGCCGGCGTGCGCCGCGGCCAGATGCCGGGCTCCACGCGACCGTTCGTGATGCGCGACGGCACGCTCCAGAACGTCTCGTTCGTGACGGTTCCGGCCGACGCGGCGCATCAGGCCGGCGCGAAGGTCGTCGCCGACCTGCTGCTCGATCCGCGGCTGCAGGCCGCCAAGGCCGACCCTGACGTGCTCGGCAACCCGACCGTGCTCGACGTCGACCGGCTGCCAGACGGCGCACGCCGACGGTTCGCGGGCGCGCGATCGAGCGTCTATCTCCTCGAGGACCTGGGACGTCCGCGCGAGGAGCTTCCGGCCGACGAGGTTCCGAAGCTCGAACGGCGATGGGTGCGCGAGATCCTGCGCGGCTGACGGCGGCGCGACTCGCCCCGGCACTCCTCGTCGTCGTCGCTCTCTTCGGGGGCGCCATCGCCGGTGCCGTCCGGACGAGTGTCTCGCCGCTCGCCGGCGGCGTCAGCCTGGATGCGTGGCGCGAGCTGCTGGAAGACCCCGCGTTCAGCGAGTCGCTGCTGCTCACGGCGCGCGTCGCCTTCCTGTCGACGCTCGTCTCGGTGCTCTTGGCGGTCGTCCTCGCAGGCGCGCTGCGACGGCGCGGGACGTTGATACGCGCCCTCGCCACCATGCCCGTGCCGGTTCCGCATCTCCTCGCCGCGGCCGTCGCCGTCCTGTGGCTGGCGCCCGGCGGGCTGGCCGAGCGCATCGTCGGCGGGCTTCCGGTCGAGCTGATCCGCGATCGGCAGGGGCTCGGGATCGTGCTCGTCTACGTGTACAAGGAGACGCCGTTCCTGATGCTGCTGCTCCTTGCCGCCATGGGACGGTCCCTGAGCGAGCGCGAGGAGGCGGCCGCGATGCTCGGCGCCGGCCCCTGGCAACGCTTGCGATGGGTCATCTGGCCCACGATCCGCGGCCCGCTCATGGTCGGGACGATCGTCGTCTTGGCCTTCGTCGTCGGTGCGTTCGAGGTCCCGCTCGCAGTGGGGCCGAACCAACCCACGATGCTCGCTGCCTATGCGTTCGAGGCCACGCAGGGCGACGTCATCGCGGGCGAGCAGGTCGCCGCCGCGACGCTCGTCCTCACGACCGTGATCGCGGTGGCACTGGCGGCGGTCGCGGTCCGATTCGCGCGGACGGCCGAGGGTGCCTGACCGCCGGCCGTCACGCCTCGTGGCCGCGGCGGTGGCGGCAGCGTTCGCCGTTCCGCTCGGGGCACTCGTGGTCCGCGCCTTCGCCGACGCCTGGAGGGCGCCCGGTCTCGTGCCGCAGCGCTTCGGATTGCGCGGCTTCGACATCGCCTTCGGCGGCGCGCG
>JALYRA010000262.1 GCA_030855545.1 Actinomycetota bacterium
CGCGTCAGCCTCGTCACGCTCGGCGTCCGCGATCTCATCCGTTCGCGGGCGTTCTACGAGGCGCTCGGCTGGGCGACCGGCGCGGCGCCCGACGACGACATCGTCTTCTTCCAGGCCGGCGGGATGATCGTCGGGCTCTGGGATCGTGCCGATCTCGCGGAGGACAGCGGCGTCGAGGATGGTGGCGGCTGGGGCGGAATCACGCTCGCGCACAACGTCCGCTCGCCCGACGAGGTCGATGCGGTGATTGCCGAGGCCGAGGCCGCCGGAGCGACGATCCCGCGTCACGGCGCCGAGACGTTCTGGGGCGGCTATTCGGGGCTCTTCCTCGACCCGGACGGCCACGCCTGGGAGGTCGCGCACAACCCCGGCTGGACGCTTGCCGAGGACGGCTCCGTCAGCCTCGCCAAGTAACAGACTGTTACTTGGTGTGAATCGGCACGGTTTCGTGAGCGTGCTGTGACCTGACCTCAGCCACAGTGAAGGCGTGGCTGCAGCGGCTCCTCGGATCGGTGCGACACTGCTCGCAGCCATCGAGCGGCTCGACGACGAGTCGATCCCGATCGCGGAGGTGTACCGGCGCGTAGCCGCTCTGGCAAGCCATCTGGACTATCCCCGTCCGAGCTATCAGCAGATCCGCATTCTCGTGCACGAGCACAGGCGACAAGGTCTGGCACCCACAGCCGGTCAGATACTTCTCGAGGTTGCACTCAAGACCCGGCCGCCTCATGCGCTGCTCGAACTGCTTGAGGACTTCAAGTAACAGACTGTTACTTGGCCTGGTCGAGCGCAGCGCGTGGGCGGTCGACAACCCCGGCGACACGAATCCCATGCAGTTCCCTGACTGTCTCGTCACGCCACAGGCGACTACCCTTCACCGCATGAAGAAGCGCCTCGACGTCCTGCTCGTCGAGCGAGGGCTGGCGGAGAGCCGTTCGCAGGCTCAGGCGCTCGTGCTCGCGGGGCTCGTGCCCGGCTACGACAAGCCTGGTCACCAGGTGCCAGACGACGCCGAGCTCGAGGTCGAGCGGACGCCGCGGTTCGTCTCGCGTGGCGGTGAGAAGCTCGCAAACGCGCTCGAGCAACTCGAGGTCGAGCTCGACGGGCGCGAGGCGATCGACATCGGCGCGTCGACCGGCGGCTTCACCGACTATCTCCTCCAGCACGGCGCCGCGCGGGTGATCGCGGTCGACGTCGGCTACGGGCAGCTGCATCCGAAGCTCCGCGGCGACCCGCGCGTGACGGTGCTCGAACGCACGAACGCGCGCGAGCTCGCCGAGCTGCCGTTCCGGCCCGACCTGCTCGTCTGCGACGTCTCGTTCATCAGCGTCCGCACAGCGTTGCCGCCGGTACTCGGGCTCCTCGAGCCGGGCTACGACGCCGTCGTCCTCGTCAAGCCGCAGTTCGAGGCGGGGAAGGACGAGGTGCCAAGAGGCGGCGTCGTCCGCGACACCGACCTCCACCGCCGCGTGCTGCGCCAGGTCATCGACGCTGCGCTCGGCTGGGGGCTGACGACGGTCGGCGTCGTAGACTCACGGCTGCCCGGCCCGAAGGGCAACCGCGAGTTCTTCGTCCACCTGATCGACCGCGACGACCCCGTACTCCTGGATGACATCGACGAGCGAATCGACCGTGCAGTCGCCTAAGGCCGTCAAGCGCGCGGCCGTGGTCACGCACGGCAAGCCGCAGACGATCGGCCCGGCGGTCGCGCGGCTCGCGACGGTCGCGCGCGAGGCCGGCGTCCAGCTCGTGGACGACGACAGCGGCCCCGCCGATGTCGACGTCGCCGTCGTGCTCGGCGGCGACGGGACGATGCTGCGCGCGCTGGCCCGTTTCCTCGGTACCGGCGTGCCCGTGATCGGCGTCAACTTCGGCCGCGTCGGGTTCCTCGCGTCGATCGAGCGCACCGATCTCGAACGCGACCTCGCGCGCGTCTTCGCCGGCGAGTACCGCGTCGAGGAGCTGCCCACGCTCGACGTCGAGGTCGGCCAGGAGCGGCGCGTGGCCGTCAACGATCTCGTCGTCACGAGCGCGGTCGTCGGCCGGATGATCCAGCTCGAGTGGGCCGTCAAGGGCGAGGGCCTCGGGCGACTCGCCTGCGACGGCGTCGTCTGCGCGACTCCGCCCGGATCGACGGGCTACAACTTCTCGAACGGGGGTCCCGTGCTCGTGTGGGGGCTCGACGCGATGGCCGTCACCTTCGTCGCTCCGCACTCGTTGAACGCGCGGCCGCTCGTCGTTCCACGGGGCGCGGAGCTGATCGTCTGGAACCGCACGCCCGACGTGCCCGCGACCGCGCTCGTCGACGGCCATCGCGTCGCCGACCTCGCGCCCGGGTCGCGCGCCGTCGCCTGTGTCGGCGAGAAGCGCTCGTTGCTCGCGACCCTGCCCGAAGTGACCTTCTTCAGCCGCTATAGCCGGGTCTTTGCTTCGTAGTCTCCGGATCGAGAATCTCGTCCTCGTGCGTGCCGGAGAGCTCGTGCCGGCGGCCGGCCTGACCGCGATCACGGGCGAAACCGGCGCCGGCAAGACGATCCTGACCCAGGCGGTGGGGCTCCTGCTCGGCGCGAAGGGCGACGCCGGCACGATCGGCGCGGCCGGCGGCGAGGCGTACGTGGAGGCGGAGCTCGACGTGCCCGACGGCTTCTTCGACGACGAGGAGCTCGCCGCGCTCGCAGACCTCGCCCCGGAGGACGAACCGGGCCTCGTGATCGCGCGGCGCGTCTTCGCGGATGGCCGGACGCGCGCCTACGCCTGGGGACGCGCGGTCGCGCGCGAGGATCTCGCCGCGGCCGCCGAGCGGCTGATCGCGATGTCCGGGCAGTTCGAGCAGCGCAGGCTGGGACGGCCCGCGTACCAGCTCGACGTGCTCGACGCCTACTGCGGCGAGGAGCAGGTCCGTCGGCGCCGCGAGGCGCGAGACGCGTGGCGCGAGCTGGCCGCCGCGCGAAAGCGGCACGAGGAGCTGGCGGGAGGGGCAACCGCCGAAGAGACGAGCCGCCGAGAGCTCGCCGCTCTCGTCGAGGCAACTCAAGGATTCGAGCCTGGCGCCGAGGAGGGCCTCCGCGCCGAGCGGGTGCTCCTCCGTCACGTCACCGAGCTCGCGGAAGGAACACTGACCGCGGCCGAAGCGATCACGCCGGACGACGGGGAGGGGGCCGCGTCCCTCACCGCCGCCGCCGGGCGGTCGCTCGCGCCGCTCGAGCGGCTGGCCCCCGAGCTGGCCGGTTGGGGTGAGGAGCTTCGCGAGGTCGAGCTACGATTGCGCGAGCTCGGCTCCGACCTGCGCGGCTTCCTCACCTCGCTCGAGGCCGAGC
>JALYRA010000295.1 GCA_030855545.1 Actinomycetota bacterium
GCCGAGACCTCGCCGTAGCCCTCGAGCTCCATCAACTGCTCGACCGTCAGACGATAGAGGTCGGGCATCGAGCGCAGCAGGCCCTCGTTCCAGAGCCGCCAGACGAACTGCTCGCCGACGCCCTCGATGTCCATCGCGCCCATGACCCAGTTATTCAGCGTCTCGAGCCCGCGTGACGGGCACGCGCGGTTGGGGCAGCGATGCATCACCTCCCCCTCGGGCTTGACGACCTCGGCGTCGCAGAGCGGGCAGCGCTCGGGCATGTGGAACTCCTCCGTGCCCCTCGCGTGCTTGCCGGCCGGCCCGACGATCTGCGGGATCACGTCGCCCGCCCGCTGCACGATCACCCGGTCGCCGACGCGAATCTGCTTGCGGTTGATGTCCTCCTCGTTGTGGAGCGTCGCGCGCGAGACGGTGACGCCGCCGACGTTGACGGGCTCGAGGATCGCCCAGGGATTGAGCGCGCCGGTGCGGCCGACGCGGATCCTGATCTCGAGCAGCTTCGTCTCGACCGTCAGCGGCGCCCACTTGAAGGCGCGCGCCCAGCGGGGACGCTCGTGCAGGGCGCCGAGTCGTTCCTGCTGGTCGAACGAGTCGACCTTGATCACGATCCCGTCGATCTCGTAGTCGAGCTCGTGCCGCTGCTGCTCCCACTTCTCGATCGCCTTCGCGACCTCCTCCATCGACTCGAAGCGCTCTGCGAACGGGTTCGTCCGGAAGCCACGCTCGCGCAGCCACGCGAGCGTCTCGAAGTGCGTGTCGGGCGCGACGCCCTCCCGGTAACCCGTGCCATAGACCCAGACGGCGAGCGGCCGCGCAGCGGTGAGCCTCGAGTCGAGCAGGCGTACCGACCCGGCCGCTGCGTTGCGCGGATTCGGCGCCGGCGCCTTTCCCGCCTCCACCTGCTCCTCGTTGAAGCGGCGGAAGCCCGAGAGCGGGAAGTAGACCTCGCCTCGCACCTCGAGCAGCGGCGGCGGATCGCCCTTCACTGTCAGCGGGATCGAGCGGATCGTGCGCAGGTTGACCGTGACGTCCTCCCCACGCTGGCCGTCGCCGCGCGTTGCGCCGCGCACGAGCCTCCCGTTCTCGTAGACGAGCGAGATCGCGGAGCCGTCGATCTTCGGCTCGATCACGTAGGCGACGGGCTCGTCGGAGTCGAGCCGCTTCCGGATGTCCTCGGCCCACTTCATGAGCGCCTCGTCGGTCGTGACTTTCTCGAGCGAGCCCATCGGGGCGAGATGCTCGACCTTCTTGAACTTGTCCGACGGCGGCGCGCCGACGCGCCGCGTGGGCGAGTCGTCGGTCGCGAGCTCGGGATGCTCCTCCTCGATCCGCTTCAGCTCGTCGAAGAGGAGGTCATACTCGGCGTCGGAGGCCTCGGGATCGTCGAGGACGTGGTAGCGGTGGTTGTGATGGTGGAGAAGCTCGCGCAGCTCTTCGGCGCGCGCAGCGGCCTCAGAGGGCGGCAAGAAGCTCCTCCGCGGTGTCGACGACCGCGTCGGGCCCCTCCGCCTCGAGCCGCTCTCGGGGGTGGATCCCGCCCCACGTGACGGCGATCGAGTGCATGCCGGCGCCTTTCGCGGCGCGGATATCGAAGGGCGAGTCACCGACGTACGCGGCGGTGTCGGGGTCGGCGCCGAGGAGCTTCAGCGCGTGCACGAGCGGCTCCGGATCGGGCTTGTGCCGCTCGGTGTCGTCGGCGCCCACGACGACGTCGAAGAAGTGCTCGAGCGGCAGGTACGAGAACGCCAGCTTGACGGTCTCCTGGCGCTTGGCGGTGACGACGCCGAGGCGCCGCCCTTCGTCCTTCAACCTCGTCAGCGCGTCGGACATACCCGCGCACTCCGCCAGCTCTGCGTGCAAGGGCTCGTTGTGCGTGCGGTAGCACGCGACCAGCTCGTCGACGCGGTCCGGATCGAGCTGCCGCATCTGCTCGAGCAAGCCGGAGCCGCCGACCGCCCGACCGAGCTCCTCGTCCGGGATGTCGCGTCCGAGCACCGTCTTCGTCGCGTGCCGCATCGACGCGATGATGATCGAGCCCGAGTCGATCACGGTGCCGTCGAAGTCGAAGAGAACGACCGGGAAGCGCATGCGTTCGATCTTAGTAGTCGACTCGCTCCAGGTAGAGGCCCCACGGGGGCGCGGTCTTCCCCGCCTCGTCTCTGGGCCGCCCTTCGAGGAGCGGCGCCAGATCGCGGCCCGCAAGCATCGTCCCGACGAGCGTCCGCACCATGTGGCGCAGAAACCCGTTGGCAGCGATCGTGAAGTGAAGCTCCTCTCCGTGCTCCTCCCAATCGGCGGCGAGCACGGTGCCCGTAAAGGTCGTGTGCTCTGTCTCGGTAGGCGTGAAGCAGGTGAAGTCGTGCTCGCCGAGAAGTAGCTGGGCGCCGGAGCGCAGGACGTCGATGTCGAGCGGCCACGGCCACCAGAGCGCGCGCCGCTCGAGGAACGGTGAGCGTGCGTGCCGCCGCAGGATGCGGTAGCGGTAGGCCCGTGAGCGCGCCGAGTAGCGGGCGCTGAAATCGGCCGCTACCTCCTCGGCGCCCAGCACGGCGACATCGCGCGGCAGGACGGTGTTGAGCGCCTGGGCGAGCCTCGAGGCGGGAGGCCCGCCGGTCGCGCGCACCGACACGACCTGGCCCGTTGCATGGACGCCGGTGTCGGTTCTCCCGGCGACCGCGAGTGAGTCCCACTGCGGGTACGTCCGGTCGAGCGCCGCGCGCAGCACGCCCTCCACGGTCCGCTCCATGGGCTGGCGCGCCCAGCCGCTGAACGCGGAGCCGTCGTATTCGAGCGTCAGCTTCACGACCGGTGGCTGCACTAGGAGCTCGGCTCGACGATGAGGTTCAGCCCATCGACCTCGCGGACGACGACCTCGTCACCGACCTCCGCGCCGCCTCGACAGCTTGCCCGCCAGATCTCGCCGGCGATGCGCACCTGGCCCTCCGGCATGCAGGCGACCGAAACGACCGCCGTGCGACCGACGAGCGTCTCCGTCCCGACGACGGAGCGGCGGCGCTTCGACCACCAGATCAGCAAAACGGTCTCGCCGAGCTCCCAGGCCGCGCCGAGGCCGACCGCGACCCAGTTCCACGGCGCGTCGAGGACGAAGAGCGCCAGCACGAGCGCGACTACGAGGCCCATCAGCGGGCGGCGAGCTCCGACGCACAAACCAGCCAGTCCGACGGATCCCTGGCGTGGTAGACCCACTCGTCCTGCTCGATCTCGTCGAGGAAGCCCCGATAGACGATCGCCCGGCGCAACGCGGCGACGGGCTCGAGCAGCAGGGCCGCCCGGTCTGGGTCGCTGCCTGGCACCGCCGCCCGCCAGAGAAGCGACCACTCCCGCAACACCGCCGCACGCTCGCCCTCGGGCATGCGCTCGAAGAACGCGCTCTGGTCGAACAGCGGGTGCCCGACTCCGCAGTCGCCCCAGTCGAGCAGCACCAGACGCTCCTCCGTTCCCCGCAGGTTGCCGCGATGGAAGTCGCCGTGGACGAGCGTCATCGGCAGCCCGCAGGACTCCAGCTCGGCGCCCCGCTCCTCGAGGCCGGCGAGCAGTCCTTCGAGCTCTCGGACGACGGTGGGCTCCAGTTCGGGGGCCGTACGTGCGACGACGTCGGCGGCGGCCTCGACGAGCACCCCCCAGCGCCAGTCCAGGAGGCCAAGCGAGAGGAGCTCGTCGGCGCGGTCGACCCACTCGACCTGGAGCCCCACCAGGAGCCTGACCATGGCGAGCAGCGGCGCACCGAGGGTCTGGTGTTGATCGACTCCCGGAATCTCTTCCAGCAGGATGCGCTGACCGTCGGCGGCGATCAACGACGGAACGACCGCCGGATCGAGCAGGGCGAGCATCCGGCCCTCGTGAGCAAAGAAGGGGGGCACGACCTTGAGCCAGACGGCGGAGTCACCGGCGGTCAGGCGCCAGAGGCTGGAGAGGTTCCAGCTGCGCAGCTGCTCCGCCGGGGCCGTGCGCGGCGATCCGCGGTCGGCGAGCACCGCGTCGGCCCAGCGAACGTCGTCGGCCGGCCCGCCCGGGCGGGCATACGAGAGCCTGAGCGGATGGTCGGCGTTCGGGTCGCCTGGCCAGAGGCTCAACGCGGCAGCGGGAACAGCCTCGACCTCTGCGAGATAGCTGACCGGCCCACCGCACCATGCCTCGGCTGTCTCGAGCAGCCTGAGCACCGTGACCTCGACGTCGTGCATCTCTCGCGCCGCGGCCACGACCGACCCGACCTCTTGCCACCACGGCACGTCTACCCGAAATGGCGGCAGAGCGCCGAGCACCGAGCCGTCGCGCAGGCAGAGGACGAGCGTGACATCCCGGTACGGACGCGTCGGCATCGGGTCATAGGATGCCGTGATGCGG
>JALYRA010000303.1 GCA_030855545.1 Actinomycetota bacterium
CCCCATTAGGTTCGCGTTCGCCGACTCGATCCCGCCGTGCTGACGGAGCGTCCCGGCGAGGCGGCCGACACACCGCTCGCAGCGGACGCCGCCGACCTGGATCGTGTCGCTGACCGTAGCCACTAGGGCGATCGTAGCGAGAGCTCGACGTCCGCCTGCTCGATCAGGAGCGGGTCGTGTGTGGCGCAGATGACCGCGCAGCCGCTCGTGCGAGCGAGCTCGGCGAGGAGCGACCCGAGCGCGAGCGCGTTCGCGCCGTCGAGCCGCGCGGTCGGCTCGTCGGCGACGATGACGAGCGGCCGCACGGCGACCGCACGCGCCAATGCCGCCCGCTCCCTCTGACCGGCAGACAACTCCGAGACTTGACGGTCGGCATGCTCTTCCAGCCCGACGTCGGTCAGCGCAGCCATTGCGGTATCGGTGGGAAGCCCGCGCAGCTCGAGCGCGAGCTCGATGTTCGCGCGCGCGCCGAGGAAGGGTGTGAGGCCCGCGGTCTGGCCGACGAACGCGAGCCGGGTACGCCGGAGCTCGGCGCGACCGGCGCGGTCGAGTGAGCCGAGCGAGACTCCGTCGACGACGACGTCGCCTTCGTCCGGCAGCTCGAGCCCGGCGAGCAGGTGGAGCAGCGTCGACTTGCCCGAGCCCGACGGCCCGGTCACGACGGTGAGCTTTCCGACTTCGAAGGTGGCGTCGAGCCGGTCGATCGCCGCCACCGACCCGAACCGCTTCGTCAGCCTCCTCCCCTCAATCACGGGAGTTTGTGTTGAAACAACACGAAGTCCCTCGCTCTCGGCTTGGTTGCGGAGGTCGACAGACGCTTGTGTTGTTTCAACACAATCTCCCCCGCTCGGTTGGACAATCAGCGCGCGGCCGTCGTCGAGCCGCGCCGTCGCTCGGGTCGAGATGCCCGCTGAGCGGAGGAGATCCTCCGGCAGGCGGAGCCAGCCGCCGCGGCCGACGACGATCGAGCCTTCGGCGCCGCCGACAAGATGCTCGTCGCTGACGCGCCCGTCGCGAACGTGAACGACGCGGTCCGCCTGCTCGGCCGAGGCCGGGTCGTGGCTGACGATGAGCGCGGTGCTCCCCTCGCCGCGGACGAGATCGGCGATCAGGTCGAGCACTTCCCGGGCAGAAGTCGCGTCGAGCTCGCCGGTCGGCTCGTCGGCGATCAGGAGTTGCGGCCGCGACGCCAGCGCGGCGCAGATCGCGATCCGCTGTTGCTCGCCGCCGGAGAGCTCGCGTGGATGTGCGTCGCGGCGAGCGTCGAGACCGACGCCCTCCAGCAACTCGTCCGCGCGCGCATCGCGGGCTCGGCGCGGGACGCCGGCGAGCCCGAGTTGGACGCCGACGAGCTCACGGGCGGTCAGCTCACCGGCGAGCGCCCGCCAGTAGTGCTGATCGGCATAGCCGATCGCCCGGGAGCGGAAACGAGCCGCCTCCCAGGAGCCGAGCGAGGCGACGTCGACGCCGGCGACGCGCACCGTTCCGGCGGAAGGACGGTCGAAGCCGCCGACGATTCGCAACAGCGTCGACTTGCCGGAGCCGCTCGGGCCGAGGACGACGCAGAGCTCTCCGGTCTCGACGGTCATCGTCAGACCCTGGAGCGCGACGACGCCGCCCTCGGCAGACGGGTAGACGCGGAAGAGATCGCGAATCTCGACGAGCGCACTCATTCGATCGCCTCCACTCGGCCGGGCGCGGCGGCGGCGAACGCGCGCCTGGTCGTCAGCACGACGAGGGCGGTGGCGGCCAGCGCGTAGACCGCCACCGCGGCCAGCACGATGGTCGCGTCGACGGCGACGGCGAGCGGAGGCTGCGGCGCCGTCGCACGGGCGGTCAGCCCGACGAGATCGGTGACGATTGCAGCCAGCGCAGCACCGGCGACGGCTCCGCCCAGCAGGCCTGCGGCAGCGACAGCAAACGCGCGCAACCGCACGACCCGGCGGAGGAGGGCCGGCGACGCGCCCTGCGCTTCGAGGTCGAAGAGCTCGCCGCGCTCGTCGCGGAGGTCGCCGAGAACGGTGAGCAGGATCCCGGCCAACGCGAGGACGAGCGCAACCGCGGCCGCGACGGCGAGCGCGATCAGCGTCCCGTGCGCGATCGGATCCCGTCGCGCATCCGCCTCGAGCTCGTGACGCGACTCGACCGCGAGAACGTCGAACGGCTTGGCGGCGAGCGCGCGGTCGACCTCGTCCGCGCGGGAGGAGTCCCGGAGCCGCAGCCACACCTCGTTCACGCGCGCCGCTCCCGGTCGTTCGAGATTCACGGCCGCGGTGACGCCGTCGACAGCACCGACCACTGTCTGACCGTCGACGCCTGGGAAGCGACGAATGGTTCCGACGACTTGAACGGTGAGCCGCTCCCCCGCGATCTGCAGCGGCAGGAGCCCGCCGACGTCCGCGGCTGCCGCCAGCCGAGGCGTCGCGAGCACCGGCAGAGGTCTCGTCGGCTGCCGCGGCTTGATCCTCGTCGTGACCGCGTTCGTCAGCGTGTACCGAACGGTCGAGCCTTCGATCCTGGCCCCGCCGACGCCGACCCAGTCCGAGATCCCGCGCGGAACGTCCGGCAGCTCGATCGTCACAGAGCCGGTCGCCGCCTTGCCCGCGTCGGCGCCGCGTTCCTGCAGCCGCGTGGCGGGCTCGATCGCGATTCCGGCGAGTCGGCCACCGCGCGCTTCCGGCGGCAGCGGGTCTCCGAGCGCGACCCGCGTGAAGCGGCCCGCTTGTCCCTCGATCTCCGCGAAGAGCAGCACCGGATCGCCAGCGGCGCGCGCCGCCAGGCTGTCGCCGAGCCGCGGACCATCCGCTGCGCCCGCCGCGATTTGCTGCGACAGCTCGAACCGCGACGCCGGGTACTCGTCGTCGCGCCATCCGTTCAGCTCGTCCAGGGCGGCAGGCTCGACCCCGAGCAGCGTGATTCCGCTTTCGCCCTCGAGCCGCCCGACGCCGCCGGTTAGCCGCAAGACCGGATAAGCCGCCGTTCCGGGCACACGGTGGAAGCGCTCGAGCGGCGCCGCGTCCTGAACCGGGATCAGACGCCGTAGGTTCTCTCGGATGACGTAGTCGAGCGGGACGCGATGCGCCGCCTGATCTTCCTCACCGCGCGCCAGCGTCGCGCGATAGCTCTCGGCGAAGAGCGCGAGCCCGAAGCTGACGACGAGGAACGCTGTCGCGGCGATCGCGTACCCAGGATTCCGCGCCAGCGAGAGCGAGGCGAGCCTGAGGCCGAGCGAGCGACCACGCGCCAGCCGCTCGACCCCGCGCAACGCGGGCCGGAGGAGCCGCGCAGCCGCGACAGCGGCGACGAAGGTGACAAGAGCGGGCAAGAGAAGGACGAGATCGCCTTCGCTGTCCCCGCGCGCGAGCTCGAGCGCCACGAGTCCGAGAGCAGCCACCGCGGCCGCGTCGACGAGCCCGAAGCGCGAGCGAGCCGATCGGACTGCCACGGCGCCCACAAGGACGCCGGTCGCTGCCGCCGCCACCGCGAGCGCGAGCGCCAGCCCTGCTCCCGAGAGGACGCTCCTCGTCAGGATCTCGCCGACGGGCGCGCCCGCCCGGTCGGCCACGAACCCACCGCCGAGGATGCCCACGGCCAGGCCGAGCGCCGTCCCGGCGACGGCGAGCACACCGAGCTCGGCGACCGTCAGGAGCGCGATCTGCCAGCCCCGGGCGCCGTACCAGGCGAGACGCCGCCGGGCCGCGCCGAGATCGGCGCGCAGCGTCATCGCGGCGAGGAGCGCAAAGGCGAAGAG
>JALYRA010000364.1 GCA_030855545.1 Actinomycetota bacterium
CCGTGTGGCTCGCGGCCGCGGCGGGCGACTCGGCGAGCTACTGGCTCGGCCGCCGCCACGGCCGCGGCCTGCTAGTCCGCCATGGCCCGCGCCTGCGGATCACGCCGCACCGGCTGCGGACCGTCGAGCGCCACTTCGACGGGGCAGGGGCGCGCACGATCGTCTTCGGCCGCTTCGTCGGACTCGTGCGTGCGGTCGCACCGTTCGTGGCGGGTGCCGCAGGCATGCCCTACCCCCGCTTTGTCGTCGCGAGCCTCGCCGGCACCGCCGCGTGGTCGGCGACGTTCGTGCTTCTTGGGTTCGGCTTCTCGAGGTCGCTCGACCGCGCCGAGGGCGTCGCCTCGCTGATCGCCGTGGTCGTTGTGGCTGCCGTAACAGCATGGTTGCTGGCCGTCGGATTGGGACGAAGAGCTCGACGAAGCGGATCGTGGCGCTGCAGTGCTCTCGACAGACGTTGAACCTTTTCCAGATCCGTGGGTCTGTGGCGGGGTGGCCCACGATCCTTGCCCCCCGAGCCAGTCGCCTGTCATCGAAGCCGCCTTTCATGCGCTGAGCGAAGGGATCGTCATCCAGGATGACGCGGGACGGGTCATCGCTTGCAACCCGGCCGCCGGTTTGCTCCTCGGGATGCGCGTCGATGAGCTCATCGGCGCCGGGCCGGGCTACGGCCTGCAAGCGCGGATGGGCGACGGCACGCTGCTCGACCGACCTAGCACGCCGGTCCTCCATGTCCTCGAGACCGGCGAAGCGGTGCGCCACCGCTTGCTGCGTGTCGTCCGGCCCGCTGATCGGCAGCCGCAGTGGCTGCGAGCGAGCTTCATACCGCTGCCGAGCCGAAGCCATGCCGGCGAGGGCGTCGTCGTCACGCTCGCTCCCGCCGGCGAGGGCGACGACGAGCTCGCGCGGATCGCTTTCATCGACCCACTCACCGGCGTCGCGAATCGCAGGTTGCTCGACGAGCATCTCGAACTCGCACTGGCGCGGGCCGAACGAGCCTCGAACCGCCTCGCTCTCGTCATGCTTGACGTGGACGGGCTGAAGGGTGTCAACGACACGCACGGGCACGCAGCCGGTGACGAGCTGCTCCGACAGATCGCGGCGCGGGTGCGCGACGAGATCCGAGCGTGCGACGTCGTCGGCCGTCCGGCCGGGAGTGACCCGCTGCTCGGCCGACAGGGTGGCGACGAGTTCGTGTTGCTGCTCGCCGACCTCGAGCACGAGCCGCAGGTCGTCTTCGAAGCGGTGCGCGAGCGGATCGAGGGCGCGCTCGCCGCGCCTGTCTCCCACGACTCGATCGAGCTGCGACCGAGCGTCAGCTTCGGCCTCGCTACATATCCCGACGACGGCACCAGCACGGAGGTTCTGATCGCGCATGCCGACCGGATGATGTACGGGATGAAGCGACGCTGATCACGCAGCTCACGCCTGGCCCAGATGCCGGCGCACGTCGTAGCGCCGCGCGTTGCGCGCCTCCGGCGGCCATTCCTCCTCGAGCTGGACGCCGAGGCCGTCCGCGATGCGGTTGACGTAGTTGAAGTACGCGACGACCTGGTTGAGATCGACGATGTCGCGGTCGGACAACCCCACGCCCCGCAGTGGCGTCAGGTCGCCCTCGGTCATCGCCGACGGATCGAGCGTCAGCTTGTAGGCATACGCGCAGAGGGCGCGGAGCCGATCGGGCAGTGCGCTGAGGTCCGCGGAGACGACCGCCTCCGTCAACGCCGCGTCGCCGCCCTCACGGGCCAGCGCGGCGCCATGCTGGACCACTCAGTAGTGGCAGTCGTTCGCCGCCGAGACGGCCACGGCTACGGACTCGCGCTCGACCCGCGTGAGCCCGGACTCGCCGTATGATCGTCCGGTAGAGCGCGACGTGCGCACGGAGGACACGCTCGTTCAGGCTATGGGACGCGAGGACATTCGGCAGCTCGTCTCGCGGGGTGTCGACCCAGGTCATCTACACGTCTCCCTCTTCGCTCACCTTCTCGGAGTAGGCGACGAGCGTCGCTCCCGACACCTCGCCGACGATGTCGAGCAGCCCTGCCGCTCCGAAGCCGGCGAGCCGCACGGCACGCAGTTCCTGCGCGGGAACGTACCCGCGCTGGAGGACGAGCTTCCGTGCGACACCGAGCGCCAGCGCCTCGGCGGGGTCCGACGCGTCGGCGTCGCGAACCAGCAGCAGCTCGGCGTCCAGAACACCGGCGAGGCGAGCGGCGGCAGCGCAACGGCTCGCGTAGCGCGGCGCGGCGAGCAGCTCCGCGACCAGTAGATGGATGCGCAGCCGCAGGTCCAGCGACATCCGCGCCGTCGACAGCCGATCGTCGACGTGGGTGAGCAGGTCGGCGCTCAAGCGACGATTCGGGCGTCGGGCAGGAACGCTGCCAGTGCGAACCAGAATTGCTGGTCGCTGCGGACGGCCTTCAGCCGCTTGCCGCGCAGCGGGCCGTCGGTCGCACGGCCGGTGATGTCCCAGGTGCTCCGGGTCTGACGGTCGACGATCGCGTCGCCGCGGCGCTCGAAGTCGAGTGTCCGGCCCTCGAGGCGGCGGTCGAACGCGGCGCTCGTCCCGACGTCGTCGGACTCCGAGATCTTCGCGTCGTCGAGCGCCGAGGCCACGCCCGCCTTGAACATGACGGCGACCGGAGTCCCGGCCAAGTCGAACGAGGCGACGGGGTTCTTGCGCAGGCGCGAGAACGGGACGACAGCTGCGTCGTCGCCGATGAACACGGCGGCGACGCGCTCCTTCGCCGCCAGGCGCTCGTCCGTCTCACCCTCGAACAGGAACGGCTGCTGGTCGGGGGTGTCGTAGCCCTCGTAGGGGTTGTCGCCGTAGTTGCGCTCGAAGCCCGTGTCGCGCGAGAGGACGTCGCCCGAGGGGAGGCTCTCGCGGAAGTCCTTGAAGCTCAGCGTCTGTGACGCCAGGGCCCTGAGCCTCTTGTCGGTGAGCTCGCCGACGACCGCCTCGCCGGTCAGCTGCTGCCACCAGGACTCGGTCTGGCGGTCCCACATGACGAGGTCGGAGTTGCGCAGGTTGCCGGTCGTCCCGAAGGTCAGCTCGCGGCCGTCGAGCCGCCGGTCGAAGACCAGGGACGAGTTGCACAGCGGGCAGAACGTGACGGCGATCGGCCGTCCCGCGAGCTCGTCGTTGACGACCTCGTGCCACATCAGGATCTGGATCGGGTACGCGCGCGCCTGCCCGCCGAGCTCGACGACCAGCACCGGCTCGTTGTCGGCAAGCCACTCGTCCGCGCTCTCCTGCGAGACGAACTTCGGTTTGTCGATCGGCGGGATGCCGTCGCGTCCGGGGCCGCCGCTGGCGAACTCCGAGAGCGGGACGTTGTGGCGGGAGAAGTCGGTCTCCCATTCGGCGGTAGGGACGCGCAGGCCATCGGCGCCCGTGCTCTCCGCGCCGCCGCTCTCGCC
>JALYRA010000276.1 GCA_030855545.1 Actinomycetota bacterium
GCGAGCATCGGCTCCGGCTACGGCCCGATCCTCGTTGCGCGGGAGCCGCTCAGCTTCGAGCAGCTCCGGTTCGCCGAGATCGTGGTGCCCGGCCGGATGACCACTGCGTTCCTGACGCTGCGTCTCGCCCTCGGCGAGTTCGGACACCGCGAGCTGCCGTTCGACCGGATTCTCGACGAGGTGTCCTCGGGTCGCGCCGACGCGGGACTCGTCATCCACGAGGGGCAGCTCACCTACGAGGCCGAGGGCCTGCACAAGGTGCTCGACCTGGGGGAGTGGTGGCAGCTCGAGACGGGCCTGCCGCTGCCGCTCGGCGTCAACCTCGTCCGCCGTGACATCGGCGAGCGATTACCCGACCTCTCGGCTGTGCTGCTCGACTCGATCAACGCGGGGCTTGCCAACCGTCGGGAGGCGATGCGCTACGCGATGCGCTTCGGCCGCGGCATCGATGCCGAAACGGCCGACCGCTTCGTCGGCATGTACGTGAACGAGCTGACGACCGATTACGGAGACGACGGGCGGCGCGCTGTTGCAGAGCTGCTCCGCCGCGGCGAGGCGATCGGCGCCTTTCCCGAGCCCGTTCGCCTCGATTACGTGGCGTGAAGGCAGTCGTCCTCTCCGCGGTGCGGACGCCGGTCGGGCGCTACGGCGGCGGGCTCGCGGGGGTCCGGCCGGACGACCTCGCGGCGATTGCCATCGCTGCCGCCGTCGAGCGCGCGGGCGTCGACCCGGCAGAGATCGAAGACGTCCACCTCGGCTGCGCGAACCAGGCCGGCGAGGACAACCGCAACGTCGCCCGCATGGCGGCTCTGCTCGCCGGTCTCCCGGAGTCGGTCGCCGGCGTGACCGTGAACCGGCTCTGCGCCTCCGGTCTCTCCGCGGTCGTCGGCGCCTGCCACGCAATCGCAGCCGGTGACGGCGACCTCTTCGTCGCCGGCGGTGTCGAGTCGATGAGTCGGGCGCCGCTCGTGACCGCGAAGCCGGACGCGGCGTATCCGCGGGGTGACCGCACGCTGTACGACACGACGCTCGGCTGGCGCTTCCCCAACCCGGCGCTCGCGGAGCGGTTCCCGCTCGAGACGATGGGCGAGACGGGTGAGAACGTCGCCGCCCGCTGGCAGGTGTCGCGCGAGGACCAGGACGCGTTCGCGGCGCGGTCGCAACGCAGGTGGGCGGCCGCCGACTTCGCTGACGAGCTCGTGGCGGTCGGGGAGCTCGAGCGCGACGAGCATCCGCGCCCCGAGACGAGCGCTGAGAAGCTCGCATCCCTGAAGCCGGCCTTCCGTGCGAACGGGAGCGTCACGGCGGGGAACTCGAGCGGCCTCAACGACGGCGCTGCCGCGCTCGTGATCGCCACCGAGGAGAAGGCGCTCCAGTTGGGCGTGGAGCCGCTCGGCGCGTTCGTCTGCAGCGCGGTTGCAGGCGTCGATCCGCGCGTGATGGGCATCGGCCCGGTGCCGGCGGTGCGGAAGCTGCTCGACCGCGCCGGGATCGGCGTCGACGATCTCGATCTCGTCGAGCTGAACGAGGCCTTCGCGTCGCAGAGCCTCGCCGTCCTCCGCGAGCTCGGGCTCGACGAGGAGAAGGTGAACGTGAACGGCGGCGCGATCGCGATCGGCCATCCGCTCGGAATGAGCGGCGCGCGCCTCGTCGTGACGCTGCTGCACGAGCTCCGGCGGCGCGGCGGCCGCTACGGTATGGCCACGATGTGCGTCGGCGTCGGTCAGGGGCAGGCGGCCCTCTTCGAGAGATGAGCAACGTCCGCGTCATTCGCCCCCCAGACGCGCCGAGAGCGGACGCGACCGGCTTCGACTACCGCGCTGGCGTCGTCGCCGAGACGGTTGCATCCGAGAAGCTCGCACTGCAGCTCGTCCGGATCCAGCCGGGCATCCGCTCGCAGGCTCACTCGCACGGCGAGCACGAGTCGGCCGCCTATGTGCTCGAGGGCGAGGTCGTGACCTGGTTCGGCGACGGGTTGATCAAGCACGTGACCGCGCGTCCCGGTGATTTCGTCTTCATCCCGCCGAACGTCCCACACGTGGCGGCGAACTACGGCGACGTCGACGCGGTCGCGCTGATGGCTCGCTCCGACCCCGCCGCGCAGGAAAGCGTGAAGACCTTCCCCGAGCTCGACCGGCTCGCCCACCTGCTCGAGCCCCCAAGCCGGCTTCCTCCTCCGCGAGCTCCGCGCCGCCCCGTCTAGGATCAGGCGATGGCTGTCGCGACGCACGAGTTCGGGCTCTTCATCAACGGCGAGACCGTTGAGGGCTCGTCGTCCCGCGATCTCGTCGAGCCGGCCTCGGGCGAGGCGCTCGGCACGGCGCAGCTCGGGGGCGAGGGAGAGATCGATCGCGCGGTCGGCGCTGCCCGCGCAGCACTCGACGGCGATTGGGGGAAGGCGCCCGCGAACGAGCGCTCACGCCTTCTGCACGCGCTCGCCGATGCGATCGCCGCGAACCGCAAGGAGCTTTCGGAGCTCGAGGCGCGCAATGTCGGCAAGGCGATCGCCTCCACGAAGGCCGAGCTCTTCGGCGCGGTCGAGAACTTCCGCTACTACGCGTCGGCGATTGCATCGATCTCCGGCCGCTCGAACCCGATCGGCGGCTCGCTCCTGTCGTACACCCTGAAGGAGCCGGTCGGGGTCGCCGGCCAGATCGTGCCCTGGAACTACCCGCTGCTGATGACGACCTGGAAGCTTGCGCCGGCGCTCGCCGCCGGCTGCGCCGTCGTCCTCAAGCCCGATCCGCAGACACCGGCGACCGCTCTCCGCCTTGCGGAGCTCGCGGCCGAGGTCGGCTTCCCCGCGGGCGTGATCAACATCGTCCCCGGCGACGGACCGACCACCGGCGCGTATCTCGTCAAACACCCGGGGATCGACAAGGTCGCTTTCACCGGCTCGACGAAGACGGGCGGCGAGATCATGCGCCTCTGCTCCGAGCCGATCAAGCGGCTGACGCTCGAGCTGGGCGGCAAGAGCCCCAACATCGTCTTCGCCGACGCCGACCTCGACTCGGCGATCCCGAGCGCGGTCTGGTCGATCTACTACTCCGCCGGCCAGAGCTGTGAGGCCCGCTCGCGCGTCCTCGTCGAGCGGTCGATCTACGACGACTTCGTTGGCTCGTTCACCGAGAAGGCCAGCGGCGTCAAGATGGGCGATCCGCTCGATGCCGAGACGCAGATGGGCTCGCTGATCTCAGCCGCGCATCAGGAGCGGGTTCACTCGTTCGTCGAGGACGCACGGAAGGAAGGCGCCGAGGTGACACTCGGCGGCGAGCCCGGCGAGCACGCCTTCTATCCGCCGACCGTCGTCGCGGGCGTCGACAACTCCGCCACGATCGCGCAGGAAGAGGTTTTCGGCCCCGTCGTCACGATCATCCCGTTCGAGGACGAGAAGGACGCGATCCGGATCGCGAACGACGTCAAGTACGGCCTGATGGCCTCGATCTGGACGGGCGACCCCGCACGCGGCCACCGGCTTGCGTCGCGGATCAAGGCGGGCACGGTGGGGATCAACATGCCGTACACAGCCTTCCCGGGGCTGCCGTTCGGCGGCTACAAGCAGTCCGGCTTCGGGCGCGAGCTCGGGATCGACACCCTCGATCTCTACCTCGAGACGAAGAGCGTCACCATCAACACCGGCGCGCGTCCGATCAACCCCTTCGGGCTCTAGGCGTTGTCGTACCGCTGGGCCGTCCTCGCGGCCGGCACCGCGGCCCAGGCGTCGTTCTCGACGATCTCGTTCGCGATCGCCGTGCTCGCACCGGCGCTTCGCGACAAGTACGACCTGAGCCTGACGGAGATCGGCGTCGTGCTCGCGGCCGAGTGGATCGGCCTGACGCTCGCGCTCCTGCCATGGGGTTTCGCGGTCGACCGCTTCGGCGAGCGCTGGACGCTCGCCGGCGGACTCGCGGTCTGCGCCGGCTTCCTCGTCGGAGCGGCCCTGGCGCCAAGCTTCGCGTGGCTTGTGGTCTTCCTCGGCCTGGCCGGAATCGCCGGTGGCAGTGTTCAGTCGGGAAGCGGCCGCGCAGTCATGCGCTGGTTCGCGGCGAGTGAGCGCGGCCTCGCGCTCGGCGTGCGGCAAACCGCGGTGCCCGTCGGCGGCGCGATTGCAGCCATCGTCCTCCCGATCCTCGAGACGCCGCGGGCGGGGCTGCTGTTCGTCGCCGGTTTCGTGTTCACCGGAGCCATTCTCGGGGCGGCCGTCCTGCGCGCCGGAACGGAGGAGCACATCGAGGTGACGGACGTGGAGATCACCTTGCGCGACCGGCGCCTGTGGCTCGCGTGCTGGGGCAGCGGCCTCTATCTCGTCGCGCAGGTGGCGATGATGGGCTTCGTCGTCCTCTTCCTCTACGACGAGCACGGGTTCTCGACTGGCGAGGCCGCGGCCGTCTTCGCGGCCGGTCAGGCGGTCGCTGCGGTGCTGCGGATCAGCGTCGGCCGCTGGTCGGACGTGCTCGGCTCGCGCGTTCGGCCGCTCCGCTGGATTGGACTCGCGATCGGCGTCGCGCTCGCGCTCGTTGCCGTTCTCTCCGCCGCGCCGTCGTGGCTGCTCGTGCCGACGCTCGTGCTCGCGACGGCGATCTCGATGGCTTGGAACGGGCTCTCGTACACGATCGCCGCCGAGCTCGGCGGCCGGCGCAGCGGTGCGGCGATCGGCTTCCAGCAGACGGTGCTCTCGGCGATCGGCGTCGGCGCGCCGGTGGCCTTCGCCGCGGTCGTCTCGGCGAGCTCCTGGCGACTCGCGTTCGGTCTGGCGGCGCTCTTCCCGCTCGCCGGCGCCTGGTTGCTGCGCCCGCTTGCCGCGCGCTGAATCGGGTATGTGACCAGAATGCGCTTCTACCCGGATCCACCAGGACCGCGCATCAACCTGATGGCGCGCGATCTGGCCACCGTCCTGGCGCTCGTGCTCTTCGCGCTGATCGCGCTGAGGGTGCACGACGCGGTCGACAAGCTGGCCGTGCTCGGCGAGGGTGTCGAGTCGGCCGGCAAGGGCGTCAGCGGAGGCTTCGACGCCGCCGCGGACGCCGTCGGCGGCACACCTGTGGTCGGCGACACCCTGAGCGACGCGCTCCGTGGGGCCGGCGAAGGGTCGGGTGGCGAGGTCGAGGAGCTCGGGCGCGGCGGCGCCGGCGCGGCGCACGATCTCGCGAACCTGCTCGGCATTCTCTTCTTCGCGTTGCCCGCCGCGCTGCTCCTGCTCTGGGCGTTGCCGCCGCGGGTGCGGCAGCTGCGGCGGCTGAATGCCGCTGTTCGCATCCTGCGAGGACCCGACTCGGCGGCGCGGCGCAAGTTGATCGCGATGCGCGCCGCGTTCGGCCTGCCCTACGGCGAGCTGCTGCGGTACACGCAGGATCCGCTCGGCGACCTCGAAGCGGGCCGCTACGACGCGCTCGTCGCGGCCGAGCTTGAGCAGGCTGGTCTGCGGCCGCGGTAGGTTCGCAGCGTGCGGATCATGGAGCGACTCGAGGAGCTCGCCGCCCTCGGCGACCGGATCGGCGACACGCCCGAGGAGGACGCGGCGCACGAGCTTGCGGCGGGGTGGTTCCGTGAAGCGGGGCTCGAGGTCGAGGTCGACGCCGCCGGCAATCTGATCGGGCGGATCCCGGGAGGCTCGCGCCAGATCTGGACGGGCTCGCACCTCGACACCGTCCCCGGCGCAGGCCGCTTCGACGGAACGCTCGGCGTCGTCGCCGGGCTCGAGGCGGTCGAGGCACTCGGCCTGCCGGGGCTCGGCGTCGTCGTCTTCCGCGACGAGGAGCGAGGTTGCGCGGGAAGCAGGGGCTGTACCGCTCGCCCCGACGCATACGTCGAGCTGCACATCGAGCAGGGGCCGACGCTGCTGCGCGCCGACGCGCCGCTCGGCGTCGTCACCGCGATCGTCGGCTACGTCCGCGGCCGACGCACGTTCACCGGCACCCCGGGGCACGCGGGCACGACGCCGATGGACGTTCGCGAGGACGCTCTCGTCGAGGCGGCCCAGTTCGTTCTGCATGCGCGCAAGGTCGCACGGGGGATCGAGGGCGCCGTCGCCACCGTCGGCCAGGTCACGGTCGAGCCCGGCGGCACGAACGTCATCCCCGGCCGCGTCGTCGTTTCGGTCGACGCTCGCGCGCCCGACGCCGAGCGGCTCGACGGGCTCGCCGCCGCGCTCGAGATCGAGGAGCCGATCCGCACCGAGCCGTCGCCGATGGCCGAAGAGATCCGCGCCGCCCTCCGCGCCGAGGTCGAGGCGCTGGGATTGCCGGTGCTCGAGCTTCCGTCCGGGGCAGGCCACGACGCCGGCATCCTCGCGACAGCTGGCGTGCCCTCCGGGATGCTCTTCGTCCGCAGCCTGAACGGCGGCGTCAGCCACAACCCGGCCGAGCTCAGCTCGCCCGAGGACATCGCCCTCGCGCTCGACGTGCTGACCGGGGCGCTGCGCCGGCTCTGCCCATGACTATCCTCTCCCTGTGAGCACGGCGTTCCTCTTGACGACGCTCGTCATCGTCGCGACGCCCGGCACCGGCGTCCTCTACACCCTTGCGGCCGGGCTCGCGCGCGGCGCCCGCGCCAGCGTCATCGCCGCGGTCGGCTGCACGCTCGGCATCGTCCCGCACATGGTGGCGGCGATCACCGGACTCGCCGCGCTCCTGCACACGAGTGCGCTCGCGTTTCAGGTCCTGAAGTACCTGGGTGTGGCCTATCTCCTCTACATGGCGTGGAGCACGCTGCGCGACAAGAG
>JALYRA010000370.1 GCA_030855545.1 Actinomycetota bacterium
ACACTGGGCGTAGCGGGTTAAAAAATACACGACCAGCTGCGAACCGGTGTGAGCGCCCATGACGACTTTCTCGAGAGCGGTGTCTCCCTCGGTCCGGCGGCCTTGAACGTCCTCCTCGGCGACAACGAAGGTGCGCTGCATCGGCTCCATTGTGACATGACAGCGCTGCCTTTAGACTCATGGATTGTGAACGTCGTCGAGGGGGTCGACCTGTGCCGCACCTATCGGGTGACGACGGGATCGATCCGGCGCCGATCGCATGACGTCGAGGCGGTGCGCGGCGTCAGCTTCGGGGTCCGCGAAGGCGAGCTCTTCGGACTGATCGGCCCGAACGGGGCCGGTAAGACGACGACGATCAAGATGCTGATCACGCTGCTGATCCCGACTGCCGGCCGCGCGCATGTGCTGGGCTACGACGTCGTCCGCGACGCGCGGAAGGTGCGCGAGAAGATCGGATATGTCTTCGGCGGCGACCGCGGCCTCTACGAACGGCTCTCCGCGCTCGACAACCTGCGCTACTTCGCCGAGCTCTACGGCGTCGAGCCGCGCCGCCAGCGAGAGCGGATGCGCGAACTGCTGACGCTCGTCGGCCTGGAGGGACGCGAGCAAGAGCGCGTCGAGGGTTACAGCCGCGGCATGCGGCAGCGCCTGCACATTGCGCGCGGCCTGCTCCACGACCCGAAGGTGCTCTTCCTCGACGAGCCGACGCTCGGCGTCGACCCGGTCGGGGCGAGGGAGCTGCGCTCGCTGATCGCCTCGCTCACCGCCGCAGGCAAGACCGTCCTCCTGACGACCCATTACATGTTCGAAGCCGACTCGCTCTGCGACCGGATCGCCGTGATCGCGAACGGCGAGATCGTCGCCCAGGGAACGCCGAAGGAGCTAAAAGCCGGAGTCGAGCAGAACGGTGTCGTCGAGGTGGAAGTCTTCGGGGTCGACCAGGCGTCGGTGGGGCGGATCGAAGCGCTCGACGGCGTCCTCGCCGTCTCGGTCGAGGAGCAGGAAACGAAACAGCTGCTGATCGTGCAGACCGCGCGAGGCGCAGAACTGACGCACGTCATCCTGGCGCAACTCGACGGCGTCGCCGTCGGCCGCGTCTCGTCGCGCGAGCCGACGCTCGAAGACGCGTACGTCCAGCTCGTCACGGCATGACGAACGTGACGCGCGTCGGCCGGGTGGTCGGACTGGGCCTCGTGCTCCACTTCAAGCATCTGACCCGGAGCGCTTTCGACCTCAGCGTCACGACGATGTGGCCGATCGTCTACGCGACGCTCGCGTACCTGATGTTTCGCGCCGGCAGCGAGCCAGAGACGCTCCTGCTCGCATCGCTCGGCGCCACGGTGATGGGGATCTGGTCGGTGACGACGGTGGGCGCCGCTGACGCGATTCAGCGGCAGCGGACGGCGGGGGTGCTCGAGTTGCTGGTCGCCGCGCCCGCGCCGTTCTGGGCGGTGCTGCTGCCGATCACGATCGCGACGTCGGCGATCGGGATCTACTCGCTCGTCTCGACGCTCCTCTGGGGCCGCCTCGTCTTCGGGATCCCGCTCGAGCTCGAGCAACCGCTCGTGTTCGTGCTCGCGATCCCGCCCACGATCGTCTCGATCGGACTGCTCGGCTTCTTGATGGCGTCGGTGATCGTGCGCTTCCGCGCCGGCTGGGCGGTCGGGAACATGTTCGAGTACCCCGTGTGGCTCGTGTCCGGGCTGCTCATCCCCGTCTCGCTCCTGCCGGGCTGGGCCGAGCCGGTGTCGTGGGCGCTCGCACCGACCTGGGGGATGCGCGCGCTGAGCGAGGCCGCCGTCATGGGCGGCTCGCCGCTCTTCGACATTGCCATGTGCCTGCTGTTGAGCGCGCTCTACGCCGTGATCGGCGCGGTGCTCCTCGGCCGCTTCCTCGAGTCGGCGCGCCGCCGCGCCACCCTCTCGCTCACGTGACCGCGCTCCGCGTCGCGCTGGTCGGCGGCATGATCAGCTTCCGCGGGCTCTTCAGCTGGCTCCACCCGGCAATCTTCGTGCCGACGCTGATCGTGCCGCCGCTCTTCCAGGTGCTCTTCTTCGCCTACCTCGGACGGGCCGCGGAGCTCGAGTCGGACACGTTCTACGTCGTCGGCAACGCGATCCAGCTCGCGTCGTTGCCGGGCCTGTTCGCGATCGGCCAGGCGATCAACGGTGAGCGCCGGTCCGGGATGCTCGCGCCACTCCTGGCATCGCCCGCGAGTCGCGTGGCGATCTTCCTCGGACGGAGCCTGCCGGTGATGGCGATCGGCCTGGTGGTCTCGCTGACGAGCTTCGCCGTCGGAGCGCTCATGCTCGACGTCGAGGTCTCGGGCGGCGCGCTGCCGGCACTGGTGCTGACGATGGTCGTGGCGGCGTTCTCGTGCACCGCGCTCGGCATCGCTCACGCGGCTGTCTCGTTTCGCGCGCGCCAGACGGTCGTGTTCACGAACTTCGTCTTCGCGGTGCTGCTCGTTTTCACCGGGGTGAACATCCCGCTCGACGAGCTACCCGGGTGGATGAGCACGATCGCCCAAGGACTCCCCGTCACGCACGCCGTCGAAGCGGCCCGGGAGGTCGTCGCAGGCGGCTCGCTCGGGAGCGTTGCCGGCCTGCTCGCCACCGAGCTCGCGATCGGCGCCGCCTACCTCGTGGTCGGACTCGCGCTGCTGCGCTGGCTCGAGCTCGACGCCCGCCGCCGCGCCACCCTCGAGCTCGCGTAACGCAACTCAGAGCTCAAAAAGCTCGAAATCCTTGCCGATCACGTGGACGGCCACGTTGCGCACCGGCACCGGGCCGAGCTCGCCGGCGAACGAGCCTCGATGCGCGTGGCCGTGCAGGACGAGATCCGGCCGATGGGCGCCAATCGGAGCCGCGAGCCGCGACGAGCCGAGGAAGGCCCAGATCGTCTCCGGCTCGCCGACAAGCGTCTCCGGGATCGGCGCGTAGTGCAGGAGGACGACGCGTCGGTGGCAGCCCGACACCTGCTCGAGCCCCGACTCGAGCGCCTCGACCTCGCGCGTCGTCTCGGCGTACACCTCGCGCAGGAGCGGCTCGCCGAAGTCGGGGAGCTCCGCGCCCGGGAAGCCGCCAACGAAGCCTTTCCCGCCGACGATCCCGAGCTCGAGACCGCTTACCTCCAACACGGCGAAGCTCCTCTGGAGGACGTTGATCCCCGCCTCTTCGAGTACGGGGATCACCTCGTCGCAGCGGTCGGCGTGGTAGTCGTGATTGCCGAGCACGGCGTAGACCGGCACAGTGAGCGGCCGGCACGCGTCGGCGAGCACCGCCGCCTCCTCCGGCTCGCCGTGCGTCGTCAGGTCGCCGGCGAGGAGGACGACGTCCACCTGTCCTTCGAGCTGGGCGAAGGCGCGCGTGATTCGCTCGCGGAGAGGCTCGGCGCAATGGATGTCTCCAGCTGCGGCAACCCGGATCGACTCGGCCATCGTCCGCATGATCACACGGGAGGCTTTTCACAAACGGCGGCTCGGGGTAGAGCGGCCCGTGGCCTACACGCCATCCGAGAACTTTCCCGCTCTGATCGAGTCGATGAAGCGCGCTGCGGCCGCGATGCGCGACGCCGAGGTGCCGTACATGCTCGGCGGCGGTCTCGCCGCCTGGGCACGCGGCGGTCCACCCACCGAGCACGACGTCGACTTCTTCGTGCGGGAGCAGGACGCGACACGCGCCCTCGACGCCCTCGTCGCCGCGGGAATGACAGCCGAGCAGCCGCCGGAAAGCTGGCTGCTGAAGGCCTGGGACGGCGAGACGCTGATCGACTTGATCTTCAGCCCGATGGGCGGTGGCATCGACGAGGGCTACTTCGACCGGGCGGAGGAAATCGAGGTCGCGGCGCAGCGGATGCCGGTCGCCTCCCTCGGCGACGTCCTCTCGACAAAGCTTCTCGCGCTCAACGAGCAGGAGCCTGACCTGACGTCGGTGCTCGAGCTGGCCCGCTCGCTCCGCG
>JALYRA010000018.1 GCA_030855545.1 Actinomycetota bacterium
CCTTGAGCCCGCGCAGGATGGCGATCGCATCCTCGACCGACGGCTCGTCGACGAAGACGGGCTGGAAGCGACGCTCGAGCGCGGCGTCCTTCTCGATGTGCTTTCGGTACTCGTCGAGCGTGGTCGCCCCCACGGCGCGCAGCTCGCCGCGCGCGAGCATCGGCTTGAGCAGGTTGGCGGCGTCGACCGCGCCCTCGGCGGCGCCTGCGCCGACGATCGTGTGCAGCTCATCCATGAACAGGATGATCCGGCCCTCGGCCTCGGCGATCTCCTTCAGCACGGCCTTGAGCCGGTCCTCGAACTCGCCCCGGTACTTCGCCCCGGCGATCAGCGCGCCGATGTCGAGCGCGACCACGCGCCGGTCGCGCAACGACTCGGGCACGTCGCCGGAGACAACCCGCTGCGCCAGGCCTTCGGCGATCGCGGTCTTCCCGGTGCCGGGCTCGCCGATGAGGACGGGGTTGTTCTTGGTGCGGCGGGAAAGGACCTGGACGACGCGGCGGATCTCGTCGTCGCGGCCGATGACCGGGTCCAGCTTGCCCTGCTCGGCCGCCTCGGTGAGGTCGCGGCCGAACTTCTCGAGCGCCTGGTACTTGTCCTCGGGGTTCTGGTCGGTGACGCGGTGGGGCCCGCGGACGCTGGTGATCGCGTCGGCGATCTGGTCTCGCGTCGCCCCGAGATCGATCCGGGGATCCTCCGCGAGGGCGAGCAGGAGGTGCTCGGTGGAGACGTACTCGTCACCCAGCCCGCGCGCCTCGTCGTCGGCGCGGTTGAGGACCTGGGTGGTCGCGTGGCTGGGCGATGGCGTCTGGGTGGTATCGCCGCGAGCAGCGGGCGCGGCGTCGAGCGTCTCGTTGACGGCGCGCCGCACGCGCTCGGGATCGGCGCCGGCGGAGCGCAGAACCGGCACGACGATGCCGCCCTCCTGCTCGAGCAGGGCGACGAGCAGGTGGGGCGGCTCGAGTTGCGGATTACCGCGCGCGCCCGCGATGCGCTGGCCGGCGGCGAGGGCCTCCTGGGATTTCACGGTAAAGCGATCGGCCTGCATAAGATCTAAGCCAGTTTATAGCAGGTCTGGCGACGCACAGCCTCCCATTCTCAGCGAACGATGCGGATCTCCACCCCGACGTCCACGGACTCCCAGAGACGGTCGGCGGTGAAGGCGGGAGCGCCTGTCTCGCGGGCGAGGGCAAGGCAGGCTCGGTCTGCGAGCGAAAGGCCCGCCGGCCGCGTAACCGCCGCGAGCTCCGCCGCCGCCTCGGCGAGCCGCGTGTCGAAGGAGACCACCGAGAGATCGAGCGCATCGAGGTCAGGACCGAGCTCGGTGAGGGCGAGCCCGCGCCGAAGGAGCCGCTGCACGACCTCCGACCAGTTGACGGCAGAGATGGCCGAGCGGTCGAGGAGGGGCTCGATCAGCTCCGCCCCGCGCTCTCCCTGCAGAAGCGCCAGCAGCGCCGATGCGTCGAGCACGGCGTCGAAGCGCCCCGGCACTACCGCTCCGCCTCCCGCCGAGCGTCTCGCCGCCGCTCCTCGAGTAGCTCGTCGACCAGGTCAGCGTCCTTGGCGAGCGCACCCACGCGTGCGCGGAGTCGAGCGAGGGCCGCCGCTCTGGGCTCGAGGATCAGCTGCTGACCCTCCACGCGGGCCACCATCGTCTGGCCGGGCTCGATGCCGAGGAGGCGCCGAAGCGCCGCGGGGATGACGATCCGGCCCTGGGGGCCGACTCTGACCTCGGAGTGACCGGAGCGCTCTGCCATTGCAGCCGGAGAATGGCACATGACGCAGGGCATGGCACGAGGGGAGCGCTATTGCCCTAAGCCCGTGTCCGAGTGGTCGCAGGCTTTCAGTCGAGATCGAGAGCGAGCCGAACCGCGTCGTTGAGCCGAGCCGTCTCGACCGGCCCGAGCGATCGGCGATGGCCGACGAGCGCTTCCTTGGGCACGGTGAGAAGGTTGTCGCAGTTGATCACCGACTCCTCGCGCAGCCCTTGCGCCTCGTCGAGTGGAACCTCCGTCGAGAGCCCGCGGATCGTCCTGGTGACGAGCGCCACGACGACGTTGCGCAGGAACGGTATGGCCACGTTACGCGTGACGATCACGGCGGGCCGCCGGCCGAGGCCTGGCCACTCGACGTCGTAGACCTCGCCGCGGCTCAACGTCGTTGCCCGCGCCGCTCGCGCTCCTCGCCCGAGATCAGCTCGGCTCCGAGGCGCAGTCCGGCCTCTCCGACACGAGCGTCGTCGGGGCGCTCGCCGTACGCGTGGCGGTACTCGTCGGCGATGCGCCGGTCGCGCTCGACGCGCAGGAGCAGGTCCACTCCGGCCCGTACCGCCGCGGCGCGACTCGGATAGCGCCCCGCGGCGACCGCGGCGTCGATGCCGGTCAGGTCATCGTCGGGCAGGCGGATGGCGATCTGCTGAGCCATACCGAAAAGCATACCGCGTGTAACGACAATGCGACGACCAACTGGTATGCGCTGCTTGGCATCCTCTTCGACTCATTCGTTGCTCTCGATTACCAGTCGCCGGTTCCCGTCACTCGACGGGAAGGACGCCAGACTCCGCACGCCGCGCGGCGTGAGCGAGCACCGCCTCTTCGAGGTCGGGCGGCAACGTATAGAGGCGGCACACCAGTCGTTCGACGGCTTCGACGAGCGCGCGTCCCTCATCGAGCAGCTCGGCCACCTCGCGCGTTCTCTCTTCCGCATGGCGGTCGAACGCACCCAGGTCGCGGGGAAGGAGCAGCCCGTCGAGCTCGTGCGGCATGAGCGACCGGCCCGCCACCAGCGCGTCGAGAACGCGGAGCCGCTCCGCGGGTCCCGCTACCCGGGCGGTTTCCCTGCGAGCACGAGTGAAGCGCATGAGGTTGCCGTCGATCTCCGTTCGTCCGAGCGGTCCGTCGGTTGCGACCTCGACCTCGAGGCTCGGGTCGAGG
>JALYRA010000038.1 GCA_030855545.1 Actinomycetota bacterium
AGGTGAGGATGAGCATGTGGCCGGCGAGCATGTTCGCGTAGAGACGGACGCTCAGGCTGACGAGTCGCATGAACTGGCCGAGGATCTCGAGCGGAACGATCAGCGGGTACATCGCCTTCGGCACGTCGGGGATCCAGCTCTTGAAATACTTGACCGGACCGTTGTGCCGCAGGCCTTCGAAGTGGGTGAAGACGAACGTCATCAGCGCCAGCGCAAGCGTCACGGAAATCGACGAGGTCGCGGCATAGAGCGCGAAGGTCGGCAACTCCAGCTCGGTGCCCGGCACGGTGAACTTCTCGTTCGAGAGCGGCAGGGGGATGAACGAGATGATGTTCACGACCCAGATGAAGAGCATCAGCGTCGCGACGTAGGGAAACCAGCGCCCGATCGCCTTGTGCGGCAGGCCCTGCTCGGCGACCTGTGTTTGCGCGACCTCGTAGACCATCTCGCCGACGGCCTGGCGGCGGCCGACCTCGTTCTTGGGGCCGATCTTGGCGCGCATCAGGAGGAGCCCGAGGCCGATCGTGAGGAGGGTGCCAAGGAGCAGGTAGGCGACTGCCTTGTTGATCGAGAGGTCGAGCGGGCCGAGGTGGATCGGGATCCACTCGCCGATCTCGAAGTCGTGCTCCGGGTTGAACTCCTCCTCCCCGCCCTCGGTCGTCGAGGCGAGCGCGACCTGCGGCAGCGCGAGCCAGACCGTCAGGGCGAGCGCGCTAAGCCACTTCACGGGCGTCCCCTGCGGAGAAGTAGAGCGCGAGCGCGACGGCCAGCTCGAGCGTGTAGGCGAGCGCGTACAGGAGGACGACGGCGAGCGCGAGCCGCGCGTCCGTTGCTGCGAGCGCGACGACGACGATCATCACCGCCAGCGCTCGAAAGGTCATTCCGAAGCCCACCACGCCTGAGCCGGCGAGGTTACCCATGCCGCCGCGCAGGTGCGTCAGTACCGCCGCAAGGGCCCGCGATGCGGCCCAGAGGGTGGCGCCGATCACCCAGCCGCGGAGGTTCCAGCCGGCGGCGACGAAGACGGGCAGCGCGAGCGCGATCACCGCGGCGCCCGCGACGAGCGGCAGCCGCTGGTCGGGCAGCGGGCGCGGAGTGGCGAAGACGCCGGCCATCTAGAGGGAGTGGCCGTAGCGCTTGTAGGTCATGAAGACGCCGATCGGGAGCCCGAGGATCGCCCCGACGAGAAATCCCCAGGCGACGGAGCCTGCGAGCCAGCCGATCAGGATTCCGAGTCCGATCACCGCGGCGGTCGTTCCGATCAGAACGGAGCCGGCACCGGCGAGGCTGAGATTCGGCGTCCGCTGGGGCTCCATTTGCGCTGCGAGCATAGCAGAGCTTGTGACAGCGGAAAGCCGCCTACCAGGGCGGAAATCGAGCGACTTTGTACACACGCGCGCCAAGTGACAAAGTGTTACTTCGCCCGCAGCGCGGCTGGGTCGGTCAGGAGCTTCAGCAGGTCGTCGGCGGGTCGCGACCGCGCCGCAATCTCGAGCAGGACTTGTCCTGCCGTCGGCATTCCGAGGCTGCCACTGCGCCGGTCGTTGACGATCAACCGCACTCGTTCGTAACTCGGTTTCGTCAGTGAGAGCGCATCTGCGACCGCACCGAGCCGCCGGTTCAGCTCCGCGACAGGAACGCTCTCGTCCTTCAGCAGCTGCTCCAGCGCGGCGATGAGACGAGGATCGAGGCGCGGCGCCGAAGCAGGCATGACCCGAGCGTGCCAGACGACTTGCAACGGAATCGTGCCGCTTTCGTGCCAAGTGACAAAGTGTTACTTGGCTAGGCGGATCGGCGGTCTTCGGCCGGCTGTCCGCGACGGCCGCGGAGCAAGCGGCGCGGGTTGGAGAGCTTCACGATCTCCAGGACGTAGACGACGTAAAGGGAGAAGACGAGGGTGACGAGCGCGATCCCGCCGACGGCAACCGTCTCCCAGAGGTGCCAGTCACCGCCCTTGCGGAAGGGGATGAAGCGCGTCGCGAGCGCGGCGCCCGCGAGCGTTGCGCACCAGCCCCACATCGTCACCGCGGCGCGGCGCTGCGAGAAGCCGCGTCTGAGAAAGCGGAAGTGCAGGTGCGCCTGGTCGGGCGACGAGATCGGCTGCTTGTGCTTCAGCCGGCGTGCGACGACGAACGACGTGTCGAGGATCGGGACGGCGAGCACGAGCAGCGGCAGCAGCAGGACGACGGTGGACGCGGTCTTCAGCAGCCCCTGCACGGAGAGCGCCGCGAGCAGGAAGCCGAGCGTGAGCGCCCCCGAGTCGCCCATGAAGATCCGCGCCGGGAAGAAGTTGTGGCGGAGAAAGCCGACGCAGGCGCCGGCGACGATCGCGGAGAGGATCGCGGGATCGATCTTGCCGAGCGAGAGCGAGAGGATCGCGAACGTGACGCCGGCGATCCCGCAGACGCCGGCTGCGAGTCCGTCCATCCCGTCGAGGAAGTTGACCATGTTCATCACGGCGACGATCCAGATCACCGTCACCGGGATCCCGACGACCGCGGGGAGGTCGACGGGGCCGAGGAGCGGGAACGTGAAGTGGTCGATCCAGACGTCGAAGAAGGGCGGGATCGACGCCGCGATCACCTGGCCCGCGAGCTTGCGTCCCGGCTTCAGGACGCGGAAGTCGTCGATCGCGCCGACGACGGTCGCGACAGCGGCGCCGAGCAGCACCCCGCGCGTCTCGCGGCCGAGCTCGAGGAAGGCGAGCGCGGGCACGAAGATCCCGAAGAAGATCGCGAGCCCGCCGAGCCGTGGGATCGGATTCGGGTTGAGGCGGCGCGCTTCCGGCCGGTCGACGACGCCGAGCAGGCGGGCCATGCCGCCGACCGCGGGGGTCAGCAGGATCACGATCACGAGCGCCGCGACGGCGCCGTAGATGACCTCGGGGTTTTCCCGAAGCACGCTCATGCCCCGGTCACTTCGTCCCGTAGAGCCGGTCGCCTGCGTCCCCCAGGCCCGGCACGATGTACCCCTTGTCGTTCAGCTCGCGGTCGATCGCCGCGCAGACGATGTGCACGTCGGGGTGCTCCTCGTGCACGCGTGCGATCCCCTCGGGGGCGGCGACCAGGCAGACGAGCGTCACCGAGCGGGCGCCGGCGCCTTTGACCGACGCGATCGCCGCGGCGCTCGAGTTGCCGGTCGCGAGCATCGGGTCGAGGACGATCGCGTCCCGCTCGGCCAGGTCATCCGGGAGCTTCACGTAGTACTCGACCGGCTGCAGCGTCTCCTCGTCGCGGTAGAGCCCGATGAACCCAACGCGAGCGCTCGAGATCAGGGAGAGAACGCCTTCGAGCATCCCGAGCCCGGCGCGGAGGACGGGGTTGACCGCGACCTTCTTCCCGGAGATCCGTTGCGCCTGCATCTTCTCGAGCGGCGTCTCGATCTCGACGGGCTCGGTCGGGAGATCCTTCGTCGCCTCGTAGGTGAGGAGGAGGGTGAGCTCGTTGACGAGCTTGCGGAAGTGGACGGTCGGCGTCTTCTTGTCGCGCAGGTACGACAGCTTGTGTTGGACGAGCGGGTGGTCGACCTGCGTGACGCGCTTCATGCGTAGGTGGTGTAGCCGCGGAAGCCCGCGTACAGCGGTCGCTTCGCGCAGAGCGCCTCGGTGCGGTCGCAGAGCGCGCCGAGATCCTCGTTCTCGAGCGCGCCCGCGATGATGCGGCCGACCTCGCGGAAGTCCTCCTCGTCGAAGCCGCGCATCGTCGGCGCCGGCGTGCCGATGCGAACACCGGACGCGATCGTCGGCGGGCGCTCGTCGAACGGCACTGTGTTCCGGTTCACGGTCAGCTTGACGTCGTGCAGCCGCTCCTCCGCGTCCTTGCCCGTCCAGTCCGTCCGACGCAGGTCGAGCTGGAGCAGATGCGTGTCGGTGCCGCCGGTGAGGATGTCGAGGCCGTTGCCGATCAGCTCGTCGGAGAGCGCGTCCGCGTTCGCTCGCACCTGACTCTGATACTCGCGGAAAGCCTCCGATGCGGCGATGCGGAAGCACGCGGCCTTCGCCGCGATCGCGTGCACGAGCGGGCCGCCCTGCATCCCCGGGAAGACGGCGCGGTCGACGGCCTGCGCGTGCTCGGCGCGGCAGAGGACGAAGCCGGCACGCGGGCCGGCGAGCGTCTTGTGCGTCGTCGAGGTGACGATGTCGCAGTGCTCAACCGGGTTCGGGTGAAGGCCCGCGGCGACGAGACCGGAGAAGTGCGCCATGTCGCACATCAGCAGCGCCCCGACCTCGTCGGCGATCCGCCGGAACTCGGCCGTGTCGATGGTGCGCGGGTAGGCCGAACCGCCGCAGACGATCAGCTTCGGCCGGTGCTCCCTGGCGATCTCGAGCACCTCGTCGTAGTCGACCATGTCCGTGTCGCGCGAGACCCCGTACGAGACGATCGTGTAGAGGCGGCCGGAGAAATTGACCTTGAGGCCGTGGGTCAGATGGCCGCCATGATCGAGCCTGAGGCCCATGATCGTGTCGCCGGGCTGGAGCAGCGCGAAGTAGGCGGCCATGTTCGCCTGCGCCCCCGCGTGCGGCTGGACATTCGCGTGCTCGGCGCCGAAGAGATCTTTCGCGCGGTCGATCGCGATCTGCTCGATCTCGTCGACGACCTCACAGCCGCCGTAGTAGCGGCGGCCGGGATACCCCTCGGCGTACTTGTTCGTCGGCACCGAGCCGACCGCCTCGAGCACGCTCGGCCAGGTGAAGTTCTCTGACGCGATCAGCTCGATCTGGTTGCGCTGGCGCTCGAGCTCGCGGCCGAGCAGCTCTGCGATCTCGGGATCGACGTCGGCGAGACCGGCGGTGCGGAGTTGCTCGAGCGACTGCTGCGCGATCGCCATGCCTGGATCGTACTGGGCTGGGCGGCTACGTCTACCAGAGTCCAGGCGTGACCGGTGGACGCGTTCCACCTCGACCGCGTCACGCTCTCCGCGGGCTGAGTCCAGCCGTCAGAGGGCCGCGCGAGCCCGTGCCAGCGCGACCTCGGCGGCAACGCCGCCCTCGCGCAGGACGGTCGGCTCCGCACCGGTGAAGTCGATCACGGTCGAGGGCGTCCCCGGCAACTCGCCGCCGTCGACGAGCGCGGCAACATGGGCTCGCAGCGCTTCAGGCACCTCGGCGAGCGTGCGCGGGTCGGCGCCGCCGGGGAGGTTCGCGCTCGTCGCGGCGACCACGCCGACGCGCTCGAGCAGCTCACGAGCGATGCCGTCGACAGCGGGAACGCGGACGCCGATCGTCTCCGGCCGTGAGCCGGTCAGCCAAGGAAGGAGACGCGCCGGGTTCGGGAGGACGAGCGTGAAAGCGCCGGGGAGGAGCGCCCTGGCGATTGCCTCAGCGCGCCCGCGCAGCTCGGGGACGCATTCGAGCAGGGTGTCGACGTCTGCGGCGACAAGCGCTGTGGGTTGTGGCTCGTCGCGTCCCTTGGCCCGGTAGAGCCTGCGGACATGCGCTTCGGAGTGCGGGCTTGCCGCAAGCCCGTAGACGGTGTCGGTCGGGACGATCGCCAGCTCTCCGGCCCGGATCGCCGCGACCGCCTCGTCAACCGTGGACACGGCGGCCTTCGACGACGCGCTCGCGGCCGGTCAGGTCCGGCGTCGTGAGGACGTCGGCGTAGCCGAGCTCGGCCAGGAGCGCTGCGGTCGTCGCCGCCTGCCCGTCACCGACCTCGAGCACGAGCCAGCCTCCCGAAGCGAGAGCACCTACCGAGCCGCGCGCGACGGCGTCGGTCGCGCCACTCCCGACGAGCGCCACGTGCGGCTCGTAGTCGCGAACGTCGGGCATCAGCGATTCGAGGTCGGCCGGCTCGACGTAGGGCGGGTTCGACACGACGAGGTCGTACAGTCCTGCGGGTAGGCCCAGGCGCAGATCGTGCTCCAGGAGCTCGATCTCGATGCCCGTGCGCGCAGAGTTCTCCCGCGCGAGCGCGAGAGCCTCGGCCGAGACGTCGATCGCGGTGACGCACGCCCCCGGGTGCTCGTCGGCGATCGCGAGCGCAATCGCGCCCGTGCCCGCGCCGACATCGAGGACACGCGGCGCGTCGAGCCCGCGCAGGCGTGCGAGCGCCCGCTCGACGACGATCTCCGTCTCGGGTCGCGGGATCAGCGCCCGCTTGTCGACCGCGAGCGTGAGTCGGCGGAAACCCCACTCGCCGAGGATGTACGCGACAGGCTCATGCTTCGAGCGGCGCGAGACGAGCGCTCGATACTCATCGAGCTCACCGTTGTTCAGCGGACGATCGAAGTCCGTGTAGAGCTCGATCCGCTTCCGGCCGAGCGCGTGCGCGAGCAGCAGCTCAGCGTCGAGGCGCGCGGTCTCGGAGCTCTTGCCGAGGTGCTCCGTCGCGCGCCGCAGCACGTCCTGGACGGTCATGCCTCGAGCGCGCGGCGGCGATCCTCGGCCTGCAGCGCCTCGGTGAAGTCGTCGAGCCCGCCCGGGAGCACCTTCTCGAGATTGATCGTCACCTTGACCCGGTGATCGGTGGCGCGGCTGTCCGGATAGTTGTAGGTGCGAATCTTCTCCGCCCGCTCGCCGGAGCCGATCTGCAACTTGCGCGTCGCGGAGAGCTCCGCCTGCTGACGCGCGCGCTCGGCCTCGTAGATGCGCGCGCGGAGGACGCGCATCGCCTTCGCCCTGTTCTGAAGCTGCGACTTCTCGTCTTGCATCGCGACGATGATCCCGGTCGGGACGTGTGTGATCCGGACGGCGGAGTCGGTGGTGTTCACGCTCTGCCCGCCCGGGCCGGTCGAGCGGTAGACGTCGATCTTGAGGTCGTTCTCGTCGACCTCGACGTCGATCTCCTCGACTTCGGGCATGACCGCGACGGTCGCGGTGGACGTGTGGATGCGTCCCTGCGACTCGGTCTCGGGCACGCGCTGCACGCGGTGCGTCCCGCCTTCGTACTTGAAGACGGAGTAGGCGCCGTCGCCCTTGACGGCGAAGACGACCTCCTTGAAGCCGCCCGTCTCGCTCTCGTTCGCGGAGAGCACCTCGGTCTTGAAGCCGCGGCTCTCGGCGTAGCGCGTGAGCATGCGGAGAACGTCGCCGGCCCAGATCGCGGCCTCGTCGCCGCCGACGCCTTGGCGGATCTCGACGATGACGTCCTTCTGGTCGGCGGGATCTTTGTCGACGAGCGCGAGCTTGAGTTCCTCCTCGAGCTCGGCGAGTCGCGACTCCGACTCCGCGACGAGCTCTTTCAGCTCCGGGTCGGTCTGCGAGGCCACGACGTCCTCGCGCATCGCGCGCCATTCCTGGGCGAGCTTGTAGGGCGTCTCGAGCTCCTTCAGCCGCCGCCCGACCTCAGCCGCCTCCCGATGGTCGTTGTAGACCGAAGGGTCGGACAGGCGCTCCCGAACCTCGGTGTATGAGCGCTCGAGGTCGTCGATCAGATTCTCGATCGTGGCCGCCATGATGCGACGATGCTAGCCATGCCCGCTCTCGTCCGCCGCGCGCGCTCGACCGACTCGGCCGCCGCCGCGGCGGTGGTGAAGGCGGTGTTCGATGAGTTCGGATTCACGTGGGACGAGTTCGGTTACCACGCTGACCTCCGAGATGTCGAGGCGGCGTATCCGGTGTTCTTCGTCGCCGAGCTGGAGGGGCGAATCGTCGGTACGGCCGGGTTCTCGACGCGGGGATCGCTGGAGCGGCTCTACGTCCTGCGAGCGGCGCGCGGCACCGGGGTGGGGTCAGCCCTCCTTGCTGCCGTCGTCGA
>JALYRA010000061.1 GCA_030855545.1 Actinomycetota bacterium
ATCCAGCGCGGCTACGCCGGCAGCGAGATCCGCGACGGCGTGCTGCACTTCGATCCGGGCCTGCGCGACCGTCTCAGCGGCCTCTCGTTCCCGATGCGCTTTCGCGGGATGCCCATCCGGGTGACACTCGCCGACGACGAGTTGACGATCGTGGCGGCCACCGACGGCGCGAGCCGGCCCATCCGCGTCAGCGTGGGTGACGACGTTCGCGAGCTGGGCCCGGGCGACCGCCACACCTTCCCCGCTCCCGCCCCGGCCGGCGAGAGCGACATTCCCGACCACGAGAGGTGACACCATGAAGGAGGCGTTCTCCGGCGCGATCTTCGACGTCGACGGCGTGCTCGTCGACTCGCCGCACGAGCGGGCCTGGCGGGAGACGCTCCAGGAGCTCATGGAGGGTCCCTGGAGCGACATCCGCGACCAGACGACCTGGTCGCGGGAGGCGTTCACACCGGAGGTCTACCAGGAGGTCATGTCCGGCAAGCCGCGCGAGAGCGGCGCCCTGGCCGCCCTCGAGCATTTCGAGGTCCCCGACCCGCAGGACCATGTCGAGGCGTACGCCGAGCGCAAGCAGGCCATGGTCGTCGAGCTCATCGAGGCGGGCGAGTTCTCCGCCTACCCGGACGCCCTGCGCTTCATCCTGGCCATGAAGGCCGCGGGGCTGCTCGTGGGGGCCGCGTCGTCCTCCAAGAACGCCGGGCTGTTCCTCAAGCAAATCCGGCTGGACACCTTCGCGGAGGAGGAGGGCCTCGAGTACGAGTTCCTCGAGCAGGGCCAGAGCCTGCTCGAGTTCTTCGACGCCGACGTCTCCGGGCGCGACTTCGAGCAGGGCAAGCCCCACCCGGAGATGTTCCTCGCGGCCGCCGAGGAGCTCGGACTGACCCCGGACGGGTGCTTCGTGATCGAGGACGCCGTCTCGGGCGTCGAGGCCGCAAAGGCCGGCGAGATGTCGGCGCTCGGGCTCGCGCGCGAGGACGACTACGAGCAGCTCGCCGAGGCGGATCCCGATCTCGTGGTCACGTCCCTCGACGACGTCGACCTGGACGCGCTCGCAGAGGGGCGCCTCGCGGCGAAAGCGGGGTGAGCGGAGAGGAGAACTTGACGGTCGAGGCGCCATAGGATTGCGGCCAGCCGCGGTGCCGCGTACTGCCGCACCTGGCCGACCCCGTCCTTGTAGAAGCGTACAACGGCCTGCGGATCGCCGAAGCACTCGCCTGCGACATCGAGCACCTCACCCACCAACGCGGCCACCGCGTCCTGCGGATTGTGCGCAAAGGCGGCAAAGCTTCGACCGAGCCGCTCGCGCCGATCGTCCTGCACGCGCTCGAGAACTATGTCGGCGAGCGCGACAGCGGCCCGATCTTCCTCAACGCCGACGGCAACGCGCGCCTGAGCTACTCCACGAGCTACGCGCTCATCCGCCGCCTCGCGAGGCGCGCCGGGATCGCCGGCGCCGACAAGATCAGCCCGCACAGCCTGCGCCACAGCTTCGCGACCGAGCTGCTCGGCGCCGGCGTTCCGCTGCAAGACGTCCAAGACGCCATGGGACACGCCGACCCGCGCACCACCCGCGCCTACGACCGCTCGCGCCACAACCTCGACCGCCATCCGACGTACACCATGGCCACCCACCTGCACCGGACGCACGAGCTGAGCACGTAGCGTGACCGGTCGAGCCACCCCTCCAGATACACGATCGCAGTCGGCCCCGACGGTCCTCGTGCTTGGCTCATCCGGGTATCCGAAGGCCGTCGCGGCCTACGCTTGGGATGCGCTCCCAGACGATCTCAACGTTTCGGACTATGAAGTCATCGTGCTCGACATCACGGCCCTCGCGACGGAGGACTTCCAAGACGAGACAGCCAGCCCCAGACTTCCAGAGCGAGCGCAACTCGGACGCGCGATCTTCGGCGGCTCAACGGTCATCGCGATCGGCGAGCCGTGGCAGGTCCTCACAGCCCACCAAGGCGCCTATGACTGGCTTCCCGTACTACCAGGCTATGTCCGCGAGCACGGCGCCACCGTCAATGTAGTCGCGGACGGACTGGAGGGCTACTTCGACGGCGTTCGCCGCACAACCCACTAC
>JALYRA010000098.1 GCA_030855545.1 Actinomycetota bacterium
AATCCGGCGCGCACGTAGTCGACGTCGGCCGCGGCGAGAACGGGCTGGTCGGTCACGCGCTCAGCGTAGCTTCGACGTCTTCTCTAGCGCATTCGCGAAGCGAAGGCGCTAGTAGTCGCTCTCGCCCCAGCTCTCGAGCCGCTTGCGCAGGTCGCGGAGGAAGCGCCCGGCGAGGGCGCCGTCGACGAGGCGATGATCGTACGTGAGCGTCAGGTTCATGATCGGGCGGATCGCGATCACGTCCTGGCCGAGCTCGTCCTGGATCACCCACGGCCGCTTGACGACCGCGTAGGTGCCGAGGATCGCTGCTTGCGGCTGGCTGATCACCGGCGTGCCGTGGAAGGTGCCGTAGCCGCCGGGGTTCGTGATCGTGAAGGTGCCGCCCTGAACCTCGTCGGGCATCAACTTCTTGTCGCGTGCACGGGCGGCGATCTCCGAGACCGCGCGCGCCATGCCGAGCAGGTTCAGGCCCTCGGTGTTCTTGACCACAGGGACGATCAGGCCCTTGCCGTCCGCGAGCTCAACGGCGAAGCCGAGGTTGACGTAGTTGCGCGAGACGATCTTGTCGCCGCGGATCTCGCCGTTGATCCAGGGGTACTCGCGGAGGGTCTCGACGGTCGCGCGAGCGATGAAGGAGAGGTAGGTCGGGTTGACGCCGTAGGCCGCCTCGTACTCCTTCTTCAGCTTGCCGCGGATCGCGACCACCTTCGACATGTCGACCTCGATCGCGCTCGTGACATGGGCAGAGGTGTCGAGCGAGCGGCGCATGTGCTCGGCGATCCCCTTGCGCATCGCGGTCATCGGCTCGAACGTCTCACCCGCGCCGGGCTCGCCCGCGGCGACAGGGGTGGGCGCAGGCGCAGGCGGAGTGGGCGCTGCGGGCGGTGCCTGGGCGGGAGGAGCCTGTGGCTCGGGAGTCGCCGGCGCCGGAGCGGCCTGGCCGCCGCCTTCGACGAACGCGAGGATGTCCTTCTTCGTCACGCGGCCACCGGCGCCGGTGCCCTGCACCGCGCCCGGATCGACTCCGTGCTCGGACGCGATTCGCGCCACGACCGGAGAAACGAACGTGCGGCCGTTGCCCGAAGCCCGCGTCGCTGCGGGGGTCGGTGCGGGAGTTGGCGCGGTCGGCTCCGCGGTCTCGCTCGCGGCAGCCTCGGACGCGTCGGAGGCGGCCTGCGTCGCGGGTGCCGGTACATCGACGGGCGCAGGCTCAGGCTCAGGCGCCGCGACCTCTGCTCCCTCCGGCGCGATCACGGCCAGCACCGTGCCCACGTCGACGGTCTCACCTTCCTGGACGAGGATCTTCGCGACGACGCCCTCGCCCGGGCTCGGCACCTCGGTGTCGACCTTGTCGGTCGAGATCTCGAGCAGCGACTCGTCGCGGGCGATCGGCTCGCCCTCCTGCTTGAGCCACTTCGTGATCGTTCCCTCCGAGACGGAGACGCCCATCTGCGGCATCACGACCTCGACCTGTGTGTCCGTAGCCATCTCTATCTCCTCGAAGCTTGACGTGAGATCGTTCTTTGGGCCGCCAACTAGATCAGTACTCCGCGAGCTCGCGGAGTCCCTTGACGACGTCTTCGACCTGCGGGATGAACGCCTTTTCGAGCACCGGCGAGAACGGCACCGGGCAGTCGGGCGCTGCGATCCGCCGCACCGGCGCGTCGAGGTCCTCGAACGCCTCCTCGGCGATCGTCGCCGCGATCTCGCCGCCGAAGCCGCCCGTGCGGTTGTCCTCGTGCAGGACGATCACCTTCGACGTCTTGCGGACACTCTCGAGCACCGCGGCCTTGTCCCACGGCATCACGGTGCGCAGGTCGACCACCTCGACCGAGACGCCGTCTGCGTCGAGCTGGTTCGCGGCCTCATCGGCCGTGTAGACCATCGCACCCCAGGTGATCACGGAGATGTCGTCGCCCTCGCGGTGGGTGCGCGCCTTCCCGATCGGCGTCACGTAGCGCTCGTCCGGCACCTCACCCTTGATCCGGCGATAGAGGTGCTTGTGCTCGAAGTAAAGGACGGGGTTCGGATCCTCGATCGCGGCGACGAGCAGACCCTTCGCGTCTTCGGGCGTCGCCGGGCAGACGCACTTGAGGCCTGGGATGTGCGCGAACGAGCTCTCCGGGTTCTGCGAGTGGAAGGGGCCGCCCGAGAAGCCGCCGCCGGAGGGGAGCCTGACGACGATCGGCACCGGCGTACCCGCGCGGAAGCGCTGCTTCGCGGCGACGGTGACGAGGTGATCCCAAGCGCAGGAGATGAAGTCCGCGAACTGCATCTCGGCGACCGGGCGCATGCCCATCATCGCCGCGCCGGTGCAGGCGCCGACGATCGCGGTCTCGGCGAGCGGCGCGTCGATCACGCGCCAGGGGCCGAACTCCTCCTGGAAGCCGAGCGTCACCTTGAAGGCGCCGCCGTAGACGCCGACGTCCTCGCCGAAGACGAAGACGCGCTGGTCGCGGCGCATCTCCTGCCGGAGCCCGTCGCTGATCGCCTGGAGATAGGTCTTCTCGGCCATTACTTGTGGTGCGGAGTGTCGAGGTCTTCCGGTGTCGCGTAGACGCCGTCGAGCAGCGTCGACGGGTCGGGCTGGGGCGATTCGTCGGCACGCGCGAGCGAGTCGCTCAGGATCTTCTTGACGCGGCCGTTGATCTCTTCCTCTTCCTCGTCGGTGAGATCGGCGTTGTCGCGCAGCCAGGTCCGGAAGCGCTCGATCGGGTCGTTCTTCGCCCACTCCTCGAACAACTCCTTGGGGACGTAGAACGCGTCGTCGTGGACAGCGTGCCCTTCCATCCGGAGCGTCTTCAGCTCGAGCAGTGTCGGGCCGCCGCCCTCGCGCGCCTTCTCGATCGCTGCCTTCGACTCGCGGTAGACGGCGAGCACGTCGGTGCCGTCGACGACGACGCCCTCGAAGCCGTAGGCCGCTGCGCGGTCGGCGAGATGCTCGACGGCGTAGCCGAGATGCGTCGGCGTCGAGTAGGCCCACTGGTTGTTGTCGCAGATGAAGACAACCGGCAGATTGCGAACGCCGGCGAGGTTCATCGCCTCGTGCGCGTCGCCGCGCGCGGACGCGCCTTCACCGAACCAGCCGACCGCGACCCTCTTCTCCTCCCGGATCCGGAAGGCGAGCGCGCAGCCGACCGCGACGGGGAGCAT
>JALYRA010000108.1 GCA_030855545.1 Actinomycetota bacterium
CCCGACGCTGCACGCTGCGGGCGTCGCGCTCGACGCGCTCGTCGCGAGCGGGGAAGACGACGCCGAGCGCTACCAGGTCGGCGACCTCGACCCGGCGCCGAGGCTCGTCGTCTCGACCGCCGGCTCGCTGGGCGGCTGGGCGCAGCCGGGCGGCCCCTACAAGGCCGCGGTCCCGCCGGGTCCGTACGAGGACGCCTACGGCGCCGGCGACTGTTTCGCGGCCGGGCTGACATTCGCCCTCGCGAAGGGATTGGACGTCGCGGACGCGTTGACATTCGCCTCCGAGCGCGGCGCGCTCGCCCTCACGCGCAAAGGCGCGGGGCTGTCGTAGTCGGCACAGGCGACACGCCGACCACACCGCATCAAGGCCGACCACACCGCACTGAGGACGAGAGCCCGAAAGGGTGATTCGAGCTGTACTGGGGTGGACAAGTGGAGGTTTGTGGTTTAGAGTGGGGTGAAGTGGGAGATCGAGAGGTCGTGAAACGATGTTCTTCGGCGAATACGAGCACACCATCGACGACAAAAACCGGCTCACGCTGCCGTCCCGGTTCCGGGAGGCGCTCGCCGGCGGAGTCGTGCTCACCCGAGGTCTCGACGACTGCCTCGCCGCCTACACCCGCGCGGACTGGGACACGATGGTCGCGACGCGCATCACGCCGCTCGACCCCTTTTCCAAGGAAGCGCGCGACTTGAAGCGGTTCTTCTTCAGCGCCGCGTCGGACGCGGAGATCGACAAGCAGGGCCGGGTGCTCGTGCCGCCGGCGCTGCACCGCCACGCGAAGCTCGGGCGCGAGGTCGTCGTTGCGGGCGTCGACGACCATCTCGAGATCTGGGATCGCGCCGCCTGGGCAAACCATGTCGCCTTGATCGAAGGGAGCGCGGACGATGTTGCCGAACGTCTTGCACAGAAGCGCCTCTGATCACGTTCCCGTGCTCGCCGACGAGGTGCGTGACCTCCTCGCGGTGCAGCCGGGGGAGACCGTTATCGACGCCACGTTCGGCGCCGGCGGCCACTCGCGTCTGCTCGCGGGCGAGCTTCAAGGTGACGGCAAGCTGATCGCGGTCGACCGCGACCCGACGGCGCGAACCTATTTCGATCGCTTCAAGGCGGCGCACGGCGGCATCCAGGCGCGCTTCCTCCGGGGCGAGTTCTCGCTCGTGCTCCTCCAGCTCGCCGCGAACGACGTCCGGGCCGACGCGATCCTGCTCGACCTCGGCGTCTCGTCGATGCAGCTCGACCGGCCGGAGCGGGGGTTCTCGTACGCCGCGGATGCGCCGCTCGACATGCGGATGGACAGCTCCGCAGAGCTCTCGGCGCGCGAGCTCGTCAACGAGGCAGAAGAGCGTGAGCTGTCGCTGATCTTCAAGCGCTTCGGCGAGGAGCGGTATGCGCGCCCGATCGCCCGCGCGATCGTGCGCCGCCGCGAGGAGAAGCCCTTCGAGCGCACCGGCGACCTTGCCGACACGATCAAGCACGCGATCCCGACGCCCGCGCGCTTCGGGGACGGACATCCGGCGAAGCGGGTCTTCCAGGCTCTCCGGATCGCGGTCAACGACGAGCTCGGCGCACTCGAGGCCGCTCTTCCGGCGGCCGTGCGGATGCTGCGCCCGGGCGGCCGTCTCGCCGTCATCAGTTTTCACTCGCTCGAGGACCGGATCGTCAAGCAGTACGTCCGAGAGCAGGCGCACGGCTGTACCTGTCCGCCCGAGTTCCCGATCTGCAACTGTGGCAACGAGCCTGTGCTCCGCGACCTCACGCGCAAGCCCGTGCGACCCGGCGCCCGTGAGCTCGAGCTGAATCCGCGGGCCGCGTCCGCCAAGCTCCGTGCCGCCACGAAGGTCGGCGACTGACGTGGCGAGCTGGGCCGGTACAGCACGCGTCGAGACCCCGCAAGTCGCGCGTCCGCGCAGGCGCCCCGCCGTCCGGGTGGTCGCTCGCCCGAGGTCGCGGCCGTTCGGCGGCGTCATCTGGATCGTCGTCCTCGCCGGGCTGCTTGCCGGAGTCGTCGCGGTGAACGTGGCCGTGCTGCAGCTGAACGTCCGCCTCGACGAGCTCGGCCGTGAGCGCGTCCAGCTCCGCGCAGAAGCGAAGCGCCTCAGCTCGCAGCTCTCGAGCGCGTCGGCGAACGCTCGCATCGAGTCGCAGGCACGCAGCCGGCTCGGTCTCGTCCAGGCCGACCCCGCGCTCACCTTCCACGTTCAGCTGGCGCCGCCGCAACCGTGACGGAACGGCTCTCCAACCGCCGCATCCGCCTCCTGCTCGGTCTCTTCGCCCTCGTCTTCGCCGGGACGCTCGGCCGCGCGGTCTGGCTCCAGGGCGTTCAGGCCTCCACGCTCGAGCGGATGGCTCTGAGCCAGCACCAGACGACGACCGAGATCCCTGCCGGTCGGGGAACGATCTTCGACCGCACGGGCGAGCCCCTTGCGATCGGCGAGCAGGCAACAACCGTCTACGCCGATCCGCGTCAGGTGAAGAACCCGCGCCGCGTCGCCCTCGCCGCCGCGAAGGAGCTCGGCGTCGATGCCGAGGAGCTCTACCCGCTCCTGGCCGACCGCTCGCGCCATTTCGTCTACGTGAAGCGCAAGGCCGATCCGGCCAGGGCTGCGGCGCTCGAGCAGCAGCGGCTCGCGGGGGTCGGCTTCTATCCGGAAGAGCTCCGCCACTATCCGCAGCGCGGGGTTGCGGCGCACGCGCTCGGCTTCGCCGGCGTCGACAACGAGGGACTCGAGGGGCTCGAGCGCTCCCTCGACCGGGCCCTCGTCGGCAAGCCGGGCAAGCAGACGACTGTCACCGATCCGGCCGGCCGGGTCATCGACGTGATCGCGACGAAGCCGGAGGTGGCCGGGGACGATGTCTTCCTCACGATCGACCACCGAATCCAGGCGAACGCCGAGAGCGTGCTCCGGGAGACGGTGAGGAAGTGGGGCGCCAAGGGAGGCACCGCCGTCGTCCTCGACCCGCGCACCGGCGCTGTCCTCGCGCTGGCCGTGGCGCCCGGGTTCGACGCGAACAAGTTTGGCACGACGCCTGCCGAACGCCGCCGCAACCGCGCCGTCACCGACCTCTACGAGCCCGGCTCGACCTTCAAGGTCGTCACGGTTGCGGCGGCGCTCTCGGAGAAGATCGTCGCGCCGTCGACCTCGTACACGCTGGCGACGTCGATCCGCGTCGCCGACCGAATCATCAACGAGCACGAGCCGCGTCCGACGCAGCAGATGACGGTCGCGCAGATCCTCTCCCAGTCGTCCAACGTGGGCACGATCACGCTGGCGCAGCTGCTCGGGCGTGAGCGGGTGGAGCACTGGATCGACCGGTTCGGCTTCGGCAAGCAGACGGGCATCGACGCGCCCGGCGAGTCCGGCGGGCTCCTGCCCGGCTACTGGTCGGGCTCGACGATCGGCAACGTCCCGATCGGCCAGGGAATCGGCGTCACCGCCGTGCAGATGGCCGCTGCGTACGGCGCGATCGCAAACAGCGGCGTCATGCGGACGCCGTACCTCGTCGAGCGGATCGGCAGCGAAGAGCGCAGCCGTGGCCAGGGGAGGCGCGTCGTCTCCGAGACCGTCTCGGCGCAGATGATGGCAATGCTCCGCGACGTCGTCTCGGCCGAAGGCGGCACCGGCGCGGCCGCGGCCGTGCCGGGCTACACCGTCGCGGGCAAGACCGGAACCGCTGCCAAGCCCATCCCCGGCGGCTACTCCGACTCGAAGTACGTCGCCTCGTTCGTCGGCGTCGTCCCGGCGAAGGATCCGCACCTCGTCATCTCCGTCTCGATCGACGAGCCGTCCGGCGCGATCTGGGGTGGCGTCGTCGCGGCGCCCGCATTCGCCGAGATCGCTCGCTCGAGCCTTGTCGAGCTGGAGGTGGCACCGGACGCAGCTACCTCTCGGTAGCGTTCGCCAGCATGGAGCTCGAGCGCCTCGTTGCCGCGCTCGCACCTGAGGCGGTCCTCGGCAGCCCCGACCCCGTCGAGGTGCGGGACCTCGCCTACGACGCGCGCGCCGTCACGCCGGGCGCGGCGTTCTTCGCTGTTCCCGGCACGGTCGTGGACGGACACGACTTCGTGGAGCAGGCGGTCGAGAACGGCGCCTCGGTGCTCGTCGTCGAGCGCGCGGTCTCACCAGAGGTGCCACAACTCGTCGTTCTCGACGCAAGGGCCGCGATGGCAACCGCGGCCGACGTGTTCTTCTGTGAGCCGACGCGTGAGCTCGAGGTTGCCGGCGTCACCGGGACGAGCGGGAAGACGACGACCGCGTTCCTCCTCCACTCGGTGCTCGACGCCGCCGGGCTGAGCCCAGGTCTCCTCGGCACCGTCGAGAGCCGCGTCGGCGGCGAGGTTCGGCCCGTCGAGCGGACGACTCCCGAGGCGATCGACCTGCAACGCACGTTTCGCGAAATGCTCGACGCGGGCAACCGAAGCGTCGCGCTCGAGGCGTCGTCGCACGCGTCGGTGCTGCACCGGCTCGATCGCGTTCGCTTCGACGCGCTCGTGTTCACGAACCTGAGCCAGGATCACCTCGACTTCCACTCGTCGATGGAGGACTACTTCGTCGCGAAGCGCAAGCTCTTCACCGGCGCCGCGCCCCCGCCGGCGGCCGTGAACATCGGCGACGATTGGGGGCGACAGCTCGCCGACGAGCTCGAGAAGACCCGCCGGGCGCCGCTCGTCACCTTCGGCATCGCCGACGATGCCGAGATCCGGCCCGAACGGCTCGAGCTCGACGCGTCAGGTGCCCGGTTCAGCGCCGGTGGGTCCGAGATCCGGTCCAGCTTGCGCGGTCGCTTCAATGTCGAGAATGTGCTCGGGGTGATTGCCGCTGCGATCCTGCTCGACATCGAAGAGGACGCGATTGCCGCCGGAATCGCGGCGCTCCGGGGCGTCCCCGGGCGATTCGAGGCCGTCGACGCGGGGCAGCCGTTCGCGGTCATCGTCGACTACGCCCACAAGCCTGATGCGCTCGACAACGTGCTCCGGACGGCGCGCGACCTCGCGACGGGCCGCGTCATCGTCGTGTTCGGCGCCGGCGGCGACCGTGACCGGCAGAAGCGGCCGTTGATGGGCCGGGTCGCCCGCGACCTCGCCGACATCGTCATCGTCACCTCGGACAACCCGCGTAGCGAGGATCCGCTCGCGATCATCCAGGACGTTCTCCAGGGCACAGGCACCGACGTCGAGATCGATCCCGACCGGCGCTCGGCGATCGCGCGCGCCATCGAGCTTGCCGAGCCGGGGGACGTGGTCGTCATCGCGGGCAAGGGCCACGAGCAAGGGCAGGAGGTCGCAGGTGAGAAGAACCCCTTCGACGACCGCGTCGTCGCGCGAGAGGTCCTGCGATCATGATCCCGATCGCCCTCGACGAGCTCGAGGCACTCGGGCTCGGAGCGATCGACGGTGCCGGTGAGGTCACTGGACTCCACATCGATTCTCGTCGCGTGGGAGAGGGCGACCTCTTCGTTGCCATCCGCGGTGGGCGCGACTTCGTCTCTGCGGCACGCGACCGGGGCGCCGCGACACTCGTCCCGCACGACGAATTCGCTGCCATGGCTGCAATCGGCCAGATCCTGCGCAGCCGGACCCGCGCGCGGGTCGTCGGCGTCTCTGGCTCGACCGGCAAGACCTCGACCAAGGACATCCTGGCCGGCCTCTGCGCGTCGGTCGCGAGGGCGGTCTGGACCGAGGGGAGCTACAACGCCGAGCTCGGCGTGCCGCTGACGCTTGGTTTACTCGAGCCCGACACGGAGATATGCGTCGTCGAGATGGGCATGCGCGGCTTCGGCCAGATCGCTGCACTCTGCGAGATCGCGCGGCCGGACGTCGGTGTGATCACGGCCATCGGCCCTGTGCATCTCGAGCTCGTCGGTTCGGTCGACGGCGTCGCGCGCTCGAAGGCCGAGCTCGTGGCGGCACTCCCCGAAGGCGGGATCGCAATCGTGCCGCGGTCGGCGGAGCTCGACCCGCACCTCCGCGACGACATCGAGGTCAGGCGCGTCGGGCCGGTCGACGTCGAGCTGCGCGAGGACGGCGCCCACGTCGCGTTCGGCGGCGGCAGAATCCGTTTCCCGTTCGGCTCACGCCATCAAGCGCAGAACGCTCTCACCGCCATGACCGCCTACGACGCACTCGGTCTGCCGCTCGATCGGCTCGCCGAGAGCGCGGCGTCGGTGCAACTCTCTCGCTGGCGGGGCGAGGAGCTGGCGCTGCCGGGCGACGGGTTCGTCGTCAACGACGCGTACAACGCGAATCCGACCTCGATGGAAGCGGCGCTGCGGCACCTCGCCGAGCGGGGGGACGGCCGCCGCCGTGTCGCGATCCTCGGCGGCATGGCCGAGCTCGGTGACCACGCCGAGCGCCACCACCGG
>JALYRA010000116.1 GCA_030855545.1 Actinomycetota bacterium
GTCATCGCCTGCGGGCCGCCGCGGCCGCGTGCGACGAGCAGCGCCTGCTTGACCTCGTCGAAGAGATGGCTTCGCTCGTTCGAGGCCGACCCGTCGACGCCGAGGCCGACGCGGACGCCGGCGTCGATCAGCTCGCGCGCCGGCGCGACGCCGGCGCCGAGGCGAAGGTTCGACGTGGGGCAGTGGGCAACGCCGGTCCCCGTCGCCGCGAACCGCGCGATCTCGGCCGGCGTGAGGTGGACGCAGTGCGCGCACCAGACGTCGCCGTCGAGCCAGCCGAGCGAGTCGAGGTACTCCACCGGGGTGCAGCCGTAGAGCTCCTGGCAGTAGGCCTCCTCCTCGACCGTTTCGGCGAGATGGGTGTGCAGCTGCAGCCCGAGCCGCCGTGCGAGCTCGGCGGACTCCGTCATCAACCGACCGGTGACGGAGAACGGCGAGCAGGGAGCGACCGCGATCTGGATCCGCGCGCCCGGGCCGGTCTCGTGCAGGGCGCCGACGAGACGTTCCGTGTCGGCCAGAACCGCGTCGATGTGCTCGACCAGCTCGTCGGGCGGAAGGCCGCCGTCGGAGACGCCGAGGTCCATCGAGCCGCGCGCGGCGACGAGCCGCGCTCCCAGCTCGGTGGCCGCCTGCACCTCCGCCTCGACGAAGCCGGTGCGCCCGCGCGGGAAGACGTAGTGATGATCGAACACCGTCGAGCAGCCGGAGAGCAGCAGCTCCGCGATCCCGGTGCGCGCCGCCGCGTACTCGGCCTCGGCGTCGATTCGGGCCCAGGTCGGGTAGAGCTCGACGAGCCACTCGAACAGGGTCGCCTGCTGGGCGCGGGCGCGCGTGAGCGTCTGGTAGAGGTGGTGGTGCGTGTTGACGAGGCCGGGCGTGACGAGCGCGCCGCCGAGTCCGATTCGCTCGTCCGCGTCGGGTTCTTGCCCGGCGCCGGCATCGAGCACGAAGCCGTCCTCGAACAGGATCCAACCGTCGGCGTGCTCCGCCTCCGTGTCGTCCATCGTCAGCACGTGCGCGTCGGCGAGCAGGGACTTCATGCGCGCGTACCGTATCTTTGACCACCGTGGAAGTCATCACGCCACGCACCCTCGACGAGGCGCTTCGCGTCAAGTCCGAGCACCCCGAGGCGCGGCCGATCCAGGGCGGCACGGACCTCCTCGTCGAGCTCAACTTCGACCGCGCACGACCGGAGCGGATCCTCAACCTCGCCGAGGTCGCAGAGCTGAAGGGCTGGTCGCATGACAACGGCTTCCTGCGCCTCGCGGCCGGCCTGACGTACAGCGAGGCGATGCGGCCCGAGCTTGCAACGCTTCTCCCAGCCCTCGCTGTCGCTTCGCGCACGGTCGGCTCGCCGCAGATCCGGAACCGCGGCACGATCGGCGGCAACCTTGGAACCGCATCCCCGGCCGGTGACGCGCATCCGCCGCTGCTCGTCGAGGGGGCGGAGGTCGAGATCGGAAGCGTCCGCGGCGTCCGCAGCCTGCCGCTGAGCGAGTTCTTCCTGGGGCCGAAGCGGAACGCGCTCGAGCCGGACGAGCTCGTGCTGGCAGTGCGTGTGCATCCCGGCCTTCAGCCGCAGACGTTCATGAAGGTCGGCCCCCGGAACGCGATGGTGATCGCCGTCTGCTCGCTTGCCGTCCTCGTCGACCGTGAGCGCGGCGAGTTGCGCGCCGCCTACGGTTCTGCCGGCCCCGTGCCCGCGCTCGTGACCGCGCCGCTCGACGCGCGCGACGACTTCCCTCAGCTCGTGGCCGACGCGGCCAGCCCGATCGACGACGTCCGCGGCACCGCCGCGTATCGCAGGCACGCGCTGAGGATCCTGACGAAACGCGCGCTGGACCGGGTGCTCGCGTGAAGATCAACCTGACGATCAACGGCGAGCCGCACGAGGTCGACGTCTGGGCCGGAGAGAGCCTGCTGACGACGCTCCGCGACACGCTCGATCTGCCCGGCTCGAAGAACGCCTGCGAGCAAGGCGAGTGCGGCTCCTGCTCCGTCCTTCTCGACGGCGACCTCGTCTGCGCGTGCCTCGTCCTCTCGGCGCAGGCCGACGGGCACGAGGTGACGACGGTCGAGGGACTCGGCACCGAGGACGGCCTCCACCGGGTGCAGCAGGCGTTCGTCGAGTCGGGCGCCGTCCAGTGTGGCTTCTGCACGCCGGGGCTCGTCGTCGCGACCGCCGCACTGCTCGAGCGGAACCCGACTCCGAGCGACGACGTGATCCGCGAGGAGCTCTCGGGCAACCTCTGTCGCTGCACCGGCTACGCCAAGATCTTCGACGCCGTCCGGCTGGCGGCCTCGCGCGCGTGACGACGACGGAGCAGCAGCAGGCCGAGCTGCGTCTCGCGCGGATCGGCGACCGCGGTTTGCGCCATGACGCGACGCCGAAGGTGACCGGCGAGTTCGAGTACTCAAGCGATCTGAGTGCCGCCGGAATGCTCTGGGGCGTCACCGTCCGCAGCCCGCATGCGTACGCGAGGATCGCCGAGCTCGACATCTCCGAGGCGGTGGCGATGGCCGGCGTGCACGCGGTGCTCACGCACGCCGACGTTCCCGGCCAGAAGACCTACGGGCTCGAGTTCGCCGACCAGCCGGTGCTCGCCGCCGATGTCGTCCGCTACTACGGCGAGCCGGTCGCGCTCGTCGCTGCGGAGGAGCCCGAGCAGGCGCGCCGCGCGGCCGC
>JALYRA010000118.1 GCA_030855545.1 Actinomycetota bacterium
GCCAGAAGACCTACGGGCTCGAGTTCGCCGACCAGCCGGTGCTCGCCGCCGATGTCGTCCGCTACTACGGCGAGCCGGTCGCGCTCGTCGCTGCGGAGGAGCCCGAGCAGGCGCGCCGCGCGGCCGCGGCCGTGCGCGTCCGGTACGAGCTGCTCGAGCCCGTGGTCGATATGGAGCGCGCGACCGAGCAGCAGCCGCTCCACCCCGACCGACCGACAATGGCGCACGGCTACCGCGACGATCCGAGGCCGAACGTCGTCCGCCACCTGGTGATCCGCCACGGCGACCCGGAGACCGAGGGCGACGTGACCGTGAGCGGCGTCTACGAGATCGGGATCCAGGATCAGGCCTTCCTCGGCCCGGAGTCGGGGCTCGCGGTGCCGGACGGTGAGGGCGGCGTCGACGTCTACGTGGCGACGCAGTGGCTTCACGTCGACCGCGACCAGGTGGCGCCCTGCCTCGGTGTTCGACCCGAGCAGGTGCGGATTCACCTCGCCGGGGTCGGCGGCGCGTTCGGCGGCCGCGAGGATCTTTCGATGCAGATCCACGGCGCGCTGCTCGCGCTGCACACCAAGCGACCGGTGAAGATCGTCTACAACCGCGAGGAGTCGTTCTTCGGCCACGTCCACCGGCATCCCGCCCGGATCTGGTGCGAGCACCGGGCGACGCAGGCGGGCGAGCTCGTCAACGTGCGGATGAGGATCCTGCTCGACGGCGGCGCCTACGCCTCGAGCTCGACGGCCGTCACGTCGAACGCTGCCTGCTTCGCGCTCGGCCCTTACAAGGTCGCGAACGCGCTGATCGAGTCGACCTGCGTCTACACGAACAACCCACCCTGCGGCGCGATGCGCGGCTTCGGCGCCGTGCAGACGTGCTTCGCCGCCGAGGCCCAGATGGACAAGCTCGCGGCGGAGCTCGGCATCGATCCGGTCGAGCTCAGGCTCCTGAACGCGATGGCGCCTGGCGACGTGCTGCCAACCGGCCAGACGATTGCGGGAACGCTGCCGGTCGCGGAGGTGATCCGCCAAGCCGCCGCCCTGCCGGTCCCCGAGCCCGAGCCGCTTCCCCGCGACGCGATCCGGCTTCCCGGCGGCGCGGGCAACACGACCCGCGGCGAGGGTGTCCAGCGCGGCGTCGGCTTCGCGGTCGGCTTCAAGAACATCTGCTACTCCGAGGGCTTCGACGACTTCACGGCCGCCCGGGTGCTCCTGCATGCCGACGGTTCGGCGGTGATCCATTGCGCCTCGGCCGAGGTCGGCCAAGGCGTCACCGACGTGATCCTTCAGGTCGCCCGCACCGAGCTCGACACCGACGACGTCGTGCTTGCAGCGCCGGGAACCGCCGAGGTCGGCTCGGCAGGATCGGCGTCCGCGTCGCGGATGACCTGGATGGCCGCGGGCGCCGTTCGCGACGCCTGCCGAGCCGCGCTGGAGGAACAGCGGGAGCACGGCGGCGACGTCGACGTCGAACGCATCTACCGCCATCCGCGCACGTCGCCGCTCGATCCGGAGAACGGCCAGATCACGAGCGGCCCCGCGCACGTCTCCTTCGCCGTCGCCGCGATGCGCGTCGTCGCCGAGGTCGACGTCGAGCTGGGCCTGACGCGCGTCGTCTGGATCGGCACGGCGCAGGACGTCGGCAAGGCGATCAACCCGCTCGCGGTCGAGGGCCAGATCGAAGGGGGCACCGCGCAGGGGCTCGGCCTCGCGCTGATGGAGGAGATCCGGACACGCGACGGCCTGATCACGAACGCGAGCTTCACCGACTACCTGATCCCGACCGCGCTCGACATGCCACCCGTCGTGAGCGTGCTGGTGGAGGATCCGGAGCCGGACGCCCCCTACGGCGTCAAGGGCGTCGGCGAGCCGCCCACCGTGGTCTCGACTGCGGCCGTCGTCTCCGCGCTCCGCGCTGCGACCGGCAAGGAGCTCGCACGGGTGCCGGTTCGGCCCGACGACATCGCGGGTATCTAGAACGCGGTTGCTCAATCCGGTCGGCGCTGAGCCGATCACTGCGGAAATCGTGTCCGTGCACATCCCGTCCATCTCTGCGCTTCCTCAGCTTCGAGGCCTGCTCGAGGTCAGCAGGCTCGTCCGCGACGAGCACGACCTGACGCGTCTTATCGACCGGATCGCCGAGACGATCTCCGAGTCGCTCGGCTTCCGCGCGGTCGCGATCAACCTGTACCGGCCGACCGAGGGCGACTTCCAGGTCGCAGCCGTGCACGGGAACCACGAGGCTCGAGAGGCGTTGATCGGGACGAGTCGCAGCGCGGACGACTGGACTCCCTATCTCGACAATCGGTTCCTGCGCCGCGGCGCCTATCTGATCCCGCACGACGAGATCGTCTGGGAAGGCGTCCTGTTTCACGTCCCTGACCTGCCGCTCGGCACAGATCCTGACGCGTGGCATCCGGAGGACGCCCTGATCGTGCCGATGCGTGCCAACGACGGCAGGCTGCTCGGCGTCGTCTCCGTCGACGAGCCCGAGTCTGGGATGCGACCGACGGACGAGGAGCTCGAGGTGCTCGTCGCCTTCGCCGAGCACGTTGCGGCGGCGCTCGAAGGTGCGAGTGACACCGCGGCAGCAGCGCGCGACCGTGCCGCGCTCTCCCGGATGCTCGATGTCTCGGCATCGCTCGTAGAGCTCGACTCCGTCGACTCGATCCTGAACGCAGTCGCGCACGGGATCAGCGACGCACTCGGGTTCGAGAAGGTCGTGGTCGGAACGCTTCACGACGAGGGTCGCTTCGTGCCAACCGGAACCGCCGGCTGGGACGCTAATGATCCGGGGCTCGCCTTCTCGCTCACGCAAGCCGATCTGGATGCTCTGCTCGTGCCCGCGTTCGAGCTCGAGGGGTGCTACCTGATCGAGAACGAGATCGCGAACGCCGTCGTCGGCAACCGATCGAACTACACGTCGCAGCGCGGCGGGGCCGGCCCGCTAGCGTGGCGGCGACACTTGCTGATCGTGCCGCTCGTCGAACGCGACGGCCCGCGGCGGGGATTCATCTGGGCCGACGATCCCGTCGACTCGATGCTGCCGTCGCGTGAGCGGCTCCAGGCACTGCGGACGTTCGCGAACCAGGCGACGATGGCGCTGCGAGCGGCGGAGGACCTCCAGACGCTGAACGCGCGAAACGCAGAGCTTGCCGCGCTGCACGAAACCGCGTTCGGGCTCCTCGAACGCCCCGATCTCGACAGCGTCCTCTATGCGATCGTGGACAACGCGCGGCAGCTCGCGCGGACGCCGAACGCCTACCTCTACCTCTCCGACGCGCCGGACGCCGACTTCAAGATGCGGGTCGGGCTCGGCCTCTTCGAGGAGCATGTCGGACGGATCGCCGAGCCCGGGCTCGGCGCCTCGGGCAAGGTGCTGCTCTGCGGCGAGACGGTCGTGGTCGAGGATTACCGCGACTGGGGCGACCGGCTCGTCGGCTACGACGAGATCGCCTTCCGAGCCGTCGCCGCCGTTCCACTCCGCGCGGGCGGCCGAGTCGTAGGCGTCATCGGTCTGGCGCGGCAGGACGCAACCGCATACACCACGGGCGAGATCGCGCTGCTCGAGCGGTTTGCACTGCTCGCGGAGCTAGCGCTCGAGAACGCGAGGCTGTACGCAACCATGCGTCAGAGCGAGGAACTGCATCGTCACGTCGTCGACGGCTCAACCGATCTGATCGCGCTTCTCGGCCCAGACAGCCGAATCGTGCTCGCCTCGCGCGCGTACTCGGATGTGCTCGGCTACGAGCCCGGTGAGCTGCTCGGCAGCCTGCTGTCGGACCTCGTGCATCCCGACGATCTCACGACGGCTCGCGCGACGGTCGTCGACGGTGTCATCGCCGAGCCGATGGTCGCCCGGCTGCGGCATCGCGACGGTCATTGGGTCCGGGTCGAGGGGACCGCGTCGCCGATCAAGAACGAGGCGGGCGAGCTCCAGCTCGAGCTCGTGATCGTCCGCGACATCACCGAGCGGGAGCGACTTCAGGAGCAGCTGCGCCAGGCGCAGAAGATGGAATCGATCGGCCGGCTCGCGGGCGGCATCGCACACGACTTCAACAACCTCCTCACCGCGATCCGCGGCTACTCCGAGTTGATGCTGATCGACTTCGATGCCGGCACCGCGCCGAGCCGCGAGAGTGCCGAGCAGATCGCCCTCGCAGCGGGCCGCGCCGCGGCGCTGACGAGCCAGCTGCTCGCGTACAGCCGCAAGCAGGTGCTGCGCCCGCAGGTGATCGACCTGAACGAGATCGTCGCCGGGATGGCCGCGATGCTGGCGCCGATGCTCGGTGAGCAGGTCGTCCTCTCGACCGCTCTCGACAGCGAGATCGGCCCCATCCTCGCCGACCCGACACAGATCGAGCAGGTCGTGCTCAACCTCGCGATCAACAGCCGGGACGCGATGCCGGGCGGCGGCAACCTCGTGCTCACGACAGCCTCCTTCGAGCTGCATGAGGCCGGTGAGCCCCTCCACCCCGACCTTCAGCCCGGCCCCTACATCACGCTCACCGTTCGCGACACGGGCGTTGGGATCGAGCCGACAGTGGCCGAGCAGGTCTTCGAGCCCTTCTTCACGACGAAGAACGTCGGTGAAGGGACCGGCCTCGGACTCGCCACCGTGCACGGCATCGTCAGCCAGAGCGGCGGCGCGATCTGGGTCGACTCCGTTCCCGGCGAAGGAACCAGCTTCACGGTGTGCCTGCCGCTAGCGCCTGAGAGCGAGTAGCGCGCCCGCGGCGAGCAGGAGCACGCCGAGCGCTCGAGGCCACGAGAGCGGAACCTGCTCGACGCCGAACCACCCGTAGCGGTCGATCAGGACGCCCATCGCGAGCTGCCCTGCGATCAGGAGCGCGATCGTCGCCGCAGCCCCGATCCGCGGCGTGACGACGGTGATCGTGAGCACGACCACGACGCCCATCCCGCCGCCGCCGATCCAGTACCACCAGGGCGACCGCAACGCGTCGCCGAAGCCGGCGAGGCTCTGACGCAGCACGAGCAGGACGGTCGTCGCGACGAGGCTCGAGAAGATCAGGTTCGCGGCGAGGGCCTCGAAGGAGCCGATCCGCGCCCCGAAGCGTCCCATCACCGCCACCTGAATCGATCCCGCCAGACCGGCGATCAGCGCGAGCGTCGCTGCGGCAGCCGTTCCTCCCGACACAGGCGCAAGCTATACGCTCCCGCCGTCCCGAGGCGAAAGGAGTTGAGATGGTCCGAGCGGTGATCCAGTACGAGCGCGAGCCGGACGAGGAGCGCTATACACGGCATGTCGACGAGTTCGGCAGCAAGGTCGACTGCAGGGCTTTCCGGCACGGCAAGGCGTTCGGCGCCCCCTTCGGCGAGCCGTCGTTCGCCTACTACGCCGAGTTCGAATGGGACGACATGGAGGCGTTCAAGTCGGCTGCGCGCACCGACGAGTTCGCCGCGAGCGGCAAGGACGCGATGGAGATGGGCATCCCGTTCACCGTCACGTTCGTCGAGTTGGCGTAGTGGCAGAGCCCGATCAGCCACGCCCACTCTCGCCGGAGGAGCTCGGTTTCGAGCGGATCGTCTACGAGAAGGACTACCCGCGCGCGACGGTGACGCTGAATCGGCCGGAGGTGCTGAACGCATTCGACTTCAAGATGCTGCGCGAGCTCGCGCGTGCCTTCGAGGACGCGTCGTGGGACGACGAGATCCGTGTCGTCGTCGTCACCGGCAACGGGCGCGCGTTCTGCGTCGGCGCCGACCTGCGTGCCTGGGGCGAGGATCTGCTCGGGAACTCGAAGGAGTACTGGAAGTGGTTCGGCGCGTTCAAGGACATGCACGACCGGCTGCGTGAGATCGGCAAGCCGACCGTCGCCCGCGTGCAGGGGATCGCGGTCGGCGGCGGTAACGAGCTGCAGATGGGCTGCGATCTCTCGGTGATGGTCGACGACGCCTTCATCCGCCACGTCGGGCTCGAGCACGGTTCCGTTCCGGCCGGTGGAGCAACGCAGTGGCTGCCGATCATGATCGGCGACCGGCGGGCGCGCGAGATGATCCTGCTCTGCGACGAGGTTCCCGCGGGGCGGGCGGCCGAGTGGGGGCTCGTCAACTGGGCCGTGCCGCGCGCGGAGCTCGACGCGAAGGTCGACGAGGTGGTCGAGAAGCTCGCCCGGAAGCTCCCCGAGACGACGCGCTATGCGAAGCAGCAGCTGAACTGGTGGCGGGACATCTCGTGGCACGAGACGGTGGGCCACGCACGCGACTGGCTCGCGCTCTCAATGCACGGCGACGAAGCCCAGGGCGCGATCAAGCGCTTCCTCGACCGCTGACCGTCCGCGTGGGACATGTCAGGGATCGGAGCCCGTCGTGTCCCGAGCGGACGATGGCCCTTTAAGTCGAATCGCCTGCACAGGACGTAATCGTGGCTTTGGAGGACGTGGCCGTTCCGCACACGACGGGCTCTGACCCCGTCCTGGCGGTTTCGGACGGGTTAGGCTCGACGCGTGAGCGAAGTCCTGACAGCCCGCGACGGCGCCGTGCTGACGATCACGCTGAATCGACCGGAGGTGTTCAACGCGTTCAACGGCGATCTCCATGCCGCTCTGCGCGCCGCACTCGAGGAGGCGGCTGCGCCCGAGGTCCGCGCGGTCGTGATCACGGGCGCAGGCAAGGGGTTCTGCGCTGGGCAGGATCTGAAGGAGTTCCAGGAGTCGCCGGGCTCGATCCGCGACCGTCTCGAGCAGACCTACCATCCGAACATCCGGCTGATCCGGAGTCTCGAGAAGCCCGTGATCGCTTCCGTGAACGGGCCCTGCGCGGGCGCCGGGCTCTCGCTAGCCGCCGCCTGCGACATCCGGATCGCCGCCCACTCGGCCACGTTCGTTCCCGGTTTCATCGGCATAGGCCTGATCCCCGACTCGGGCGGCTCGTGGTTCCTTCACCGCCTCCTCGGCTTCGCCCGCGCCTTCGAGTGGATGACCTCGAACCGCCGGCTCACCGCCGCCGAGGCGCACGCATGGGGGCTTGTCTCCGAGGTCATCGAGCTCGCAGCGCTTCCCGCCCGCGCAGCCGAGCTCGCCGGCTTCTACGCGGGCCTGCCGACCAAGGCGATCGGGATGACGAAGCGGCTCTTCGAGCAGGCTTACGACGCGACACTCGAGGAGCAACTCGACCGCGAGGCCGAGCTCCAGCAGGCGGCGACTCAGACCGGGGACTTCGCCGAAGGCGTGACGGCCTTCCTCGAGAAGCGCCCGCCGAACTTCAGCGGCAGCTAGCTCTAACCGGCGACACAGGCTTCGATCCCGAGCTTCCGCGCTGCCTCGTTGGAGGCGATCGTTACCTTGTCGGCCCGCTCGGCCTGCTTTTGCATCTCGACCTGGTCGTTCTCGCCCGCGGCCGCCGAGATCCGCTCGGCGATGTCGGCGGTCTCGTCTTGGAGATCGGCGAGCGTCTTGTGAGCGGCCTTCAAATTCGGGGGCGGCTCGAGCTCGTTCAGGTCGTCGGCCGACGCTCGCAGCGCCTTCTCGCCGGCTTTCATCTCTTTCGAGAGCTCCTCGAAGTTCTCGAAGCCGCCGAGCGCGTCGAGCTTCTTCTGCGCTTCCACGCAGATGTCTCCCGCGAGGCGCGTGTACTCGGAGCGGGTGAGCTCGCCGGAATCGCCGCCGCCGCAGGCTGCGGCGAGCGCGAGGAGCGGAAGGAGTACGAGGCGCCGCATGGCAGCAAATCTACCGCACGAGCGCCAGGATCTCGTCTTCCTCCGGGAAGCGGCCCTCGGCCTGCTTCGAGAAGACGAGGGCGCCGTCTGCGATCACGTCGAACTGGCTTTGCGCGCCCTCGACCGCAGACGCAGCGACGCCTGTTCCGTTCAGCACGGCCGCGAGACTCGCGGCCCGTTTGTCGTACCCGCTTCAGACGGGGCAGTAGTGGATCTCGACGGCCACGATGACAGCTTACTTGGGCTCGCACGCGGCGAGGCCGACCGCGATCGCCTGCTCGCGGGCCGTCTGTCCCAGTGCATCGATCTCGACGCTCACGTTGCGGAAGTCGTTCATGCTGTTGCGGTCGGCCGCCGCGGCCAGCTCGCCGAGCAGCCGCTGCCGCTCTTCGAGCGTCACCAGGTAGAGATCGAACGATGCGCGCACGTCCGCGGGTGGGCTGAGATCGTTGAGAGCGTCGATACCGTCAGCAACGGCGTCCTTGGCGCGTCGGGCGTAGAGCTGTGTGTCGTTGAACGACATCGGCGCACCGAGCAGCCTGATGCGATTGTTTGTCTCCGTGCAGCTCTTGATTGCGCGCGCGACGAAGTCGCCCTCACTCGCCCCGCCGCCGCACCCGGCGAGGGCGACCATGGCGAGCAGCGCGACAAGCGCTTTCACAGCGCCGGCCGGTGGCGCTCGACGATCGCGCCATGATCGAGATTGGACGGCAGCGTTCCAAAGACGCCTCCGGGATGTTCGAGTCGCGCGCAGAAGGCCTCCGCCGTCTCGGCAGCTCCGTTGCGAACGAGCAGCGAACCCTCGAGCGTCACGGCGAGCAGCTCGAGAAGCCTGCGGGCTCCACGCTCGTCGGTCTCGCCGAGCGCGCGCTCCAGCCGCCCGATCGCGGCATCGAGCCGCGCGTCTGCCCCGGCGCCGAGGCGTACTTCGTCGAGGAATGCGGCGGCGGTTTCGGGCTCGCGATCGAGCGCGCGCAGGACGTCGAGCGCGTTGACGTTGCCCGAGCCTTCCCAGATCGAGTTGAGCGGGCTCTCACGGAAGAGACGCGGCAGTTGCGACTCCTCGACGAAGCCGTTTCCGCCGAGGCACTCAAGTGCCTCGGCGACCAGCGCGGGCGTCCGTTTGCAGATCCAAAACTTGGCGACCGCCGTCGCGAGC
>JALYRA010000119.1 GCA_030855545.1 Actinomycetota bacterium
GGCGGACGACGTCCTCCGCCGTGTAGTCGCGCTCGATCCCGCTCCAGCGGGGGGTCTCGGTCCACTCTCGGCCGAGATCGATGGCTTCCTTCGCAGCAGTCGCGTTCATGGTTCCTCCGAGGTTCGACGTGGGCTGACTCAGAGACTGTTCCCTTCCGCGCCCCATTCGACAAATCGAATCTTTCGATCCGTCCGATAAACGGCGTTAATATCTGGCCATGCTGCTCTCCCAGGTGGAGGCATTCCTGACAATCGCCGAGCGGCGCTCGGTCTCGTCGGCTGCCGCCGTGCTCTACGTGACTCAGCCGGCCCTGACGACCCGAATCAAGAACCTCGAGCGCGAGCTGGGAATCGAGCTCTTCGTGCGCACGTCGCGGGGGATGCGGCTGACGGCGGAGGGCCGCGCCTTCCGGCCGCACGCCCAGCGGGCGCTCCAGTCGCTTGCCGCCGGACGTGAGCTGCTGCGCGAGCTGCGCGAGGGGCGGGTCGGAGAGCTCCTCGTCGGGGCGGCACCGGCGATCTCGACCTATGTCCTACCGCTCGTGCTCCGCCGCTTCCAGGCGTCGTTTCCGAACGTGCACCTGATCGTGCGCACGGGCCACTCGGAGGAGGTGCTCGAGCTCGTGTTGCGCGAGCAGGTGCAGATCGGTCTCGTCCGCGACCTACCGCATCCCGCGATCACGAGCGTTCCGCTCTACGAGGACGAGATCGTGCTCGTCGTTCACCCGCTGCATCGCTTCGCCGACGAGAACTCGATCGTCGTCCACGAGCTCGGCGCCGAGCGGCTGATCCTCTTCGACCGCACGTCGAGCTACTTCGTCCTCACGAGCGCGTTCTTCCGCGAGGCCGGCGTCGTGCCGCGCGGCGTGATGGAGCTCGACAACGTCGACGCGACGAAGAAGATGGTCGAGCACGGTCTCGGCATCGCCTTTCTTCCGTACACCGCGGTGCGCGAGGAGCTGGCCGACGGGTCGCTGCAGGAGGTAGCGATCCAGGGGTACGAGCCGGTGCGCCGGCCGATCGTGGCGCTTCGCCGTCGCGATGCCGTCGTTCCCGAAGACCTTGTCGATGGCCTGCTCGCGGCAGTCAATCGGGATGAGCTCGAGCGCTAGCGCGCCGTCCAGCCGAGGTCCATCACGACAGGCGCGCCGGTGAACGCGCGGCCTCCCGGGCCGAGCAGGAAGGCGGCGGTCTCGGCCACCTCCTCCGGCTCCAGCATCCGCTTGATCGCCTGCGGGGCCAGCAGGACGTCCTCGATCACGCGCTCGGGCGGGACGCCGGTCGCCTTCGACTGCGCGTCGATCTGCGACTCGACGATCGGCGTCCGGACGTAGCCGGGGCACAGCGCGGAGACGGAGATGCCGAGTTCCGCACCCTCGAGCGCGAGCACCTTGACGAGGCCGAGGACGCCGTGCTTGGCGGCGACGTAGCCCGCCTTGTGCGGAGAACCGACGAGCCCGTGGACGGAAGCCACAGCGAGAAAGCGGCCGTCGCCCGACGCACCGAGCGCCTCCCAGGCGTATCGCGCGAGCAGAAACGGGCTCGTCAGCAGCACGGCGAGGAGCGCATCCCAGCGATCTTCGGGGAACTCCGCGATCGGCGCGACGTGCTGGAAGCCCGCGTTGGCGACGACCGCGTCGAGGCCGCCGAAGCGTTTGATTGCCGTGTCGACGGCAGCGCGGTTCCCCGCGCGCGTTGTCAGATCGGCTTCGAACGGCTCGCCCGGTCCGGCTGGGTCCGGACGCAAATCGACGGCGAGAACCCGATGTCCATCCCGTTCGAGCCGTTCGGCGATCGCGCGGCCGATGCCGCTGCCCGCACCTGAAACGAGTGTTTTCCGTTGCATGGGTGGAAGGTAACCCCAAGGAGTCCATGCGATGTCTCGACCTCGACGGTTCGACTGGCTCTTTCGGCCACAACTGGCCGACGAAGACCTCCCGCTTTCGGCCGAGGCTCGTTTCGCAGAGGCGCTGGCCGAGCTGCCGGCTGTCGAGCGGTCCGTGCTTGCCCTCAGCGAGATCGGCGGCCTGGACACGCTCGAGATCGCGGACCGGCTCGGAACCGATCCCGTCGTCGTCAGGAAGCTTCTCGCGCGCGCGCGCGAGTCGGTTCGCACCTCGCTGGAAACGCGCGGCCGCCGCGGGATCACCGCTCTGATCCCCTTCCAAAGCTGGTGGCAGACAGGCTCGTCGGCGCCTGTCGTTCGAGCCACCGGCGCCGTCGCAGCGGCCGTTGTCGGCACGGGCGTCGCGATCGGCGGCGCCTCTGCCGAAGCCCCGCGCGCGGTGCTCGCTGCTGCCGACCCACCTGCTGCGCACGTCATCGCCAAGCCGCCGCGGGACCGTCCGCTGGCGCCTGGTGCTTCGACCGCGCAGGGACGAGCTGCCGCCGCCTCGTCTGCGACACCGAAGGCCAAGCTGAAGTCGACACGGGCCGCGGCGCGGAAGCTGCCGGCGCAGCGGCCGGACGCGGGAACGGCCCCTCCTGGCCGCGAGCCCGCCCTGCAGCCGGCGCAGTTCTCTCCGGTCGCGACAGCCGTTCCGTCCTCGGACGCGACACCCGCCGCCCGTGACGAGCCGAGACCCGCCCCGGATTCGGCCCCCGTGCCGTCCAGCCCTGTCGCTTCGAGTCCGGCGGAGACCGTCGCCGTAACGGTGCCGCTTCCGATCCCACCGGCGCCGATCGTTCCGGTGCCGGTCGAGACGCCCGCTCCGCCGCCCCTGCCGCCGTTGCCGGTCGAGCCACCCGCGCTGCCTCTGCTCCCGGTTCCGCCGCCGCTGCCCTAGCGGGTCGTTTCGACAGCTCGCCGCGCCTCGAGCTCGTACGGGTTCTCGCGATAGCGCGTTGTCAGGTAGGTGACCATCATGCGCACAGGTCGGTGCTGCATCTGCCAGACATGGCAGAGCTCGTGGGTGACCAGATCGTCCGATGCATCCGGTCGGCGCAACAGGATCGTCCGCACGAGCGCGTAGCCGTGGTAACGGCGGAGGCCCGGCAGGCGGAAGAACCAGGGCGCGACGACGATACGGATGCGTTCGGTGCGAATCGGGCGGGGATACAGCGTGAGCCTGTCGAGCCGGGCTTTCGCCCGCGCCAGCGCCTCCCGATGCTGCGGAAGCACTACGTCCCGGTGAGCGGCGACAGCACGAGGATGGCGCTGCCTTCCTGCGCCTGCTGGAACTCGTACTGGAAGACGCGCGGACGCGTCAGCCGGTCGATGTTCCCGAGCTCGATCGTGTCGATCTCGCCGAGCTCCGGCGGGTCGGCGCGGAGGAGCGTCTGGTTGAGCGGCCGGTCGAGCTCGTCCCCGACCTCGCCCTTCCTCAGGAACACTGACGAGCCGACCTCCATATCCTTCCGCGGCGGCAGAAAGACGACCACCGAATCGACGCCGTCCAGGTACTTGAAGCTGTAGAGCGAGAGCTCGAGCGCCTCCCGTCGGAGCAGTTGGTGCCGCTCCTCTGAGGCCTTGCCCTCGGGGATCGCGCACTGCTCGCCGAGCCCGCAGAGGACGAACATGATCGAACGGCGGGTGTCGACGATGTCGACGTCGTTCTCCTCGGCCTGGCCGCGCGTCGTATCGGGCTTGACGGCGATCGCGCGCACGCTCACGTCCTGAACCTCCGGCGGGCCGACGAGCGCGATTGCGAGCTGGTTGCCGCTCGGGAGGCGGTAGCGCTTGGAGACGTGGTCTGCGATCTGCTTCGCGCTGGCATCGTTGCTTCCCTCGGGCTTCCACGAAGACCAGGCGGCTGCGTCGGTCGGGGC
>JALYRA010000139.1 GCA_030855545.1 Actinomycetota bacterium
GCGTGTACTCCAGCACCGAGGCTTGGAACCGTTTACCCTCGCACTCCTCGCAGGTGGATTCGACGGTGGCCATGACGCCCAGGTCGGTGTAGATGACGCCGGCGCCGCTGCAGGTGGGGCAGGCGCCCTCGGAGTTGGAGCTAAAGAGCGCCGGCTTCACGCCGTTGGCCTTCGCGAACGCCTTGCGGATCGGGTCGAGCAGTCCGGTATACGTCGCCGGGTTGCTCCGTCGCGAACCGCGGATCGCACCCTGGTCGATCACCACCACGCCGTCGCGGCCGGCGACCGAGCCGTGGATCAGGGAGCTCTTGCCGGAGCCGGCGACGCCCGTGACGACGCAGAGCACCCCGAGCGGGATGTCGATGTCCACGTCCTGGAGGTTGTGCGTCGACGCGCCGCGGATCGCCAGCGTGCCGGACGCCGAACGCACCGCTTCCTTGAGGGTCGCCCGGTCGTCGAGATGGCGGCCGGTGGTGGTGTCACTCTCCCGCAGAGCCTTCACGGTGCCCTCGAAGCAGATCGTGCCACCGCCGCTGCCCGCGCCGGGTCCGAGGTCGACGACGTGATCGCCGATCGCGATCGTCTCGGGCTTGTGCTCGACGACGAGCACGGTGTTGCCCTTGTCCCGCAGCTGGAGCAGTAGGTCGTTCATCCGCTCGATGTCATGGGGGTGCAGGCCGATCGTGGGCTCGTCGAAGACGTAGGTGACGTCGGTGAGCGACGAGCCGAGGTGGCGGATCATCTTGGTGCGCTGTGATTCTCCTCCGGAGAGGGTGCCCGACGGCCGGTCGAGGGAGAGGTAGCCCAGTCCGATCTCCGCGAACGAGTCGAGGAGGTGTTGCAGCCCGGCGAGCAGCGGAGCCACCGACGGCTCGTCGAGGCCCCGGACCCAGTCGGCCAGGTCGCTGATCTGCAGCGAGCAGACCTCGGCGATGTTCTTCCCCTTGACCTTCGAGGACAGGACCTCCTTGGTGAGCCGGGTGCCGTCGCACTCGGGGCAAGTCTGGAAGGTGACCGCGCGTTCGACGAAGGCGCGGATGTGTGGCTGCATCGCGTCGACGTCCTTGGACAGCATCGACTTCTGGATTTTCGGGATTACGCCCTCGTACGTGAGGTTGATCCCCTCGACGTTGATCTTCGTCTGCTCCCCGTAGAGCAGCTTGCCGAGGTCCTTCTTGGAGTACTTGCCGATCGGCTTCTCCATGTCGAGGCCGGCACCGCGGAAGATCCGGCCGTACCAGCCGTCCATGCTGTACCCGGGGATGGTGAGCGCACCTTGGCTGAGGGACTTGCTCTCGTCGTACAGCGCCGTGAGGTCGAAGTCGCTGACCGCGCCCATGCCCTCGCAGCGCGGGCACATGCCGCCCAGGTACACGGCGTTGCGCACCACGTTCTTCTCCACCCGGCCCGCCTTGTCGGTGCTCATGACCCCACTCGCCGTCCGGGTCGGGACGTTGAACGAGTAGGCGGTCGGCGGCCCGATGTGCGGCTTCCCGAGCCTGCTGAAGAGGATCCGCAGCATCGCGTTTGCATCGGTGGCGGTGCCGACCGTGGAGCGTGAGTTGGCGCCCATTCGCTCCTGGTCGACGATGATCGCCGTCGTCAGCCCCTCGAGCATGTCGACCTCGGGCCGCGCCAGCGTCGGCATGAAGCCCTGCACGAAGGCGCTGTAGGTCTCGTTGATCAGCCGCTGCGACTCCGCGGCGATCGTCCCGAACACGAGCGAGCTCTTGCCCGAGCCGGAGACGCCGGTGAACACCGTCAGCCGGCGCTTCGGGATCTCGACGCTGACGTCCTTGGGGTTGTTCACGCGCGCGCCGTGAACGCGGATCAGATCGTGGTGATCGGCGGCGTGAAGCTGGCTCACACGTCCACCGAGAGCCGTTGGAGGAGGGCGTCGACGCGTGCGAAGCCGCCCTTTGCTCCTTCTTCGACGCCGTACTGCATCGTCGTGTCGCGTTCCTCGCTCGAGGCGAAGTGCATCGTCTGCGTCAGCTTCGTTCGGTCGCCGAGATCCTCGAACTCGAGCGTCTGCAGGTGGCCCTGGAACGTCTGCACGAGCCGCTCGGGCGCCTCGACCTCGCGGTACTCGCCCTCGACGACGCCGAAGGAGGTGCGGAAGCGGTACCTGCCGCCGGGGCGGACGTCCATCTCCTCGACGATCGTCCCGTCGCCCCACCATTCGGGGATCAGCTGCGGGTCGGTCCAGACGGAGAAGACGTGCGCGCGCGGTGCGTCGAAGATGCGCTCGACGCGGATCTCGAGCTCGTCCGGCGTGGTCACGGTGGTGGGGTTCATCGATCTCCCTTCGTACGTTGGACGACCTGCGCGAATCGATCGAGCCGCTGTAGCCACGTGCTGATGCCCTCGAAGGCGTACGGCGCGAGCATGCACGTGCGGACGCGACCGACTTTCTCCGTTGTCACGAGCTCCGCCTCCTCCAGCAGCCGGATGTGCTTCTTCATCCCCGTCAGCGACATGCCGAAGGGCTCGGCGAGCTCGCTGATCGAGGCGCTGCCCACGCCGAGCCGTTCGAGGACCGCTCGGCGGGTCGGGTCGGCGAGTGCGGAGAACGTGCGGTCGAACGCGGTATACTGAACCATTGAGTTCAGTATTGCACACGAGCGGGGCGCGGCTCAGGCGAGCGCGTGGGCGCGGGCGAGCAGTGCGGCCTCGACGGCCGTCGCTCGCGTCTGTGCGGCCTCGCTCCAGCGGTCGTGCTCGGCGAGGGTCTCTTCGAGGCCGGCGAGCATCGCGGCCATCGCCTCGGCGGACGAGGAGCCCGTCTGGCGGCGGGCCTCGGCGC
>JALYRA010000173.1 GCA_030855545.1 Actinomycetota bacterium
CCGTGGTGTGGATGCGCGACTCGTCGTCTTCGAGCGCTACAAGCTCCACCCGGAGGCCGACGAGTCGCTCGAGATCCCAAGGAACAGTCTGTTGCTACGTCGGCAGGCGAGGCAGTGGGCGGCGTTCGCACGGCTGCTGCCGCGAACGGACGTCTTCCACTTCCACTTCGGGCTGACGCTCGTGCCGAAGCGGCTCCAGTTCCGAGTCCTGCGCGCGCTCGGGAAGAAGTCCGTCATGCACTACCTCGGCTCGGACATCCGCGGCAGGACGCCCGCGCAACTCGCCTACGGTAAGCAGGCGGGAGCGGAGATCGTCGGCAGCTACGACGCGCTCCGCTGGGTGCCGGAGGCCGAGGTGATCCCACCGGGGATCGACCTCTCGAAGATCGAGCCGGCGCCGCCCTCGGATCGAGCCCGACCGCTGATCGTCCACGCCCCGTCTTCGCGCCGCCGCAAGGGGAGCGAGCATGTCGTCGCTGCGGCCGAGGGTCTCGACGCCGACCTCGAGCTCGTCGAGGGCCTCCACCACGACGAGGCGTTCGAGCGCTACAAGGCCGCGGACATCGTCGTCGACCAGCTGAACGCGGGCTGGTACGGCCTCTTCGCGATCGAGGCGATGGCGCTCGGCAAGCCGGTCGTCACCTTCCTGCACGACGAAGCCGTGCGCCGCACCGAGCAGGCGCTCGGGACGAAGGTGCCGATCGTCTCCGCGACAGCCGAGACGCTGCGCGAGACGCTCCGCCCGCTCGTCGCCGACGCCGCACGCCGCCGCGAGCTCGGCTCGGCGTCGCGCGCGTACGTCGAGCAGGTTCACGACATCGAGCAGGTCGCCGACCGCCTCCTCGCCCTCTACGCTCGGCTCTGATGGCGATGACCCTCGGCGCCCAGATGCGGCGCCTCGGCAAGCACTCCGCGGTCTACGGGCTCGGCGGGATCGTCTCGCGCGTGATCGCCGTCTTCCTGCTGCCCCTCTACACCCGCTACTTGGCGCCGGAGGACTTCGGTGCCGTTGCCCTGCTCGTGGCGCTCGCGGCCGTGCTCGTGACCGTCCTGCGCGCCGGCATCTCGAGCGCGTTCTTCCGTTTCTGGTTCGACTCGAAAGAGCCCGCGCAGCGACTGCTCGTCCTCCGCACCTCCTTCTGGTTCACGATGGCGAGCGCGACCGCCGGCCTCGCCGCCGGCATCCTGCTCGCCGAGCCGATCGCCGGCGCGCTTGGCCTGACCGATCCGTGGCTCGTCCGCGCCGCGTTCGTCGGGATCTGGGCGCAGATGAACTACGAGCAACTGACCGCAGTCTTCCGCGTCGAGGAGCGGTCAGGCCTGTTCGTGCTCGCAAGCCTGGCGAACATCGTCGTCACGGTCGTGGCGTCGGTGCTCCTGATCATCGTCTTCGACCAGGGCGCGCTCGGCCTCGTCGTCGGCAACTTCATCGGGACGCTGAGCGTCTACACCGCCCTGCTCGGTTTCCGGCGGCAACAGCTCGGATTCTCCTTCTCCCGCCCGCTGCTCCGCGAGATGAACCGCTTCGGCGTCCCGCTCGTGCCCGCAGCGCTCGCGCTGATCGCGCTCAACCTCGGCGACCGCTTCTTCCTCAACCACTTCGACGGGATCGAGGAGGTCGGCCGGTACGAGATCGGTGTCCGGATCGCGTCGGCAATGGTGCTCCTGATCACCGCCTTTCGCACCGCCTGGCCCGCGTTCGCGTACTCGATCGAGGACGAGGACGAGGCCAAGCGCACGTACGCCTACGTGCTCACGTACCTCGTAGCGCTCGCGTCGTGGCTCGCGCTGGCGCTCGGCCTGCTCTCGCCGTGGCTCGTCCGCCTGCTCGCGACGCCGGAGTACTACGAGGGCGGCCGGGTCGTCGCGCTGCTCGCATTCGGCGGCGTCGCGTACGCCGCGTACATCGTGCTGGCGATCGGCGTCGGCCGCGCGAAGCGGACGCAGTTCAACTGGGCGATCGCCGGCGCTGCGGCACTCGTCAGCGGCGGCCTCAACCTGGCGCTCGTGCCCGACCACGGGATGATCGGCTCGGCGACAGCGGCCGCAACGGCCTACACGGTGATGTTCCTGATCATGGCCTGGTACGCCCAGCGCGTCTTTCCGACGCCGTACCAGTGGCGCCGCGTCGCCACCGCCGCCGGCGCCGGCGTCGCGCTGACGGTCGCCGGCAAGTTGCTCGACGTCCCGCTCGCCGCCGCGATCGCCTTCGTCGCCGCATATCCGCTGGCGCTGCTGCTCCTCGGCTTCCTGCTGCCTGCGGAGCGGCGGGCGCTCAGCGGACGACTCAGCCGGCCAGGAACCCGGTGAGGTACATGATCGCGATCCCGGCGAGGAAGCCGCCGATCGCGTAGCCGGAGCGAAGACCGCCGGGATCACGTCGCGCGACGTAGCGCACGACCTCGGCGACGACCTCGAAGGCCGCTCCGGCGGCGGCGCCGAAGAAGAGTGCGGCGAGCACATCGTTCGCGGCGAAGCCGCCGAGCCACGCGCCGAGGATCGTAGGCGCACCTGCGACGAGCGTCAGCGCGACAAGTCGCGGCCACGAGAGCGCGGCGCCGTCGTCGGCCGCCGGAGCGGCGATCCCGAGACCCTCGGTGATGTTGTGGATCATGAAGCCGACAATCAGGAACGAGCCGAGCGTCAGCTGCCCGAATGCGAACGAGGTGCCGATCGCAAGCCCTTCGCCGAAGTTGTGCAGGCCGATCCCGATCGCGACGAGCGTCGCGAGCGCGACGCCGCCGAGCGCACCGCCCGACTTCCCGGAGAAGCGGCCCGCTATGAACGTCATCGTCAAGAAGCTGCCCGCGACTCCCAGTAAGACGAGGCCTGGGCCGCCGAACGCGCCCGGAACAGCCGCCTGGAGCGCGAATGCCTCAAAGAGCGCCTCGATGCCGAGGAAGGCGAGAAGACCCCCGGTGAGCGCCATGAACGCTGTGAGCCACCGCTGCTCGATCCGCCGCAGCGAGGGCAGCCAGAGCAGCCCGAGCGCAACCGGCAACACGCCGACGAGGAAGCCGATAATGCCGTAGCCGAGGAAGCCCTTGGCCGTCACACCCGGCGTCTCGACGGCCGCCGGAATCTCCTCGACCGTCTCGATCCCGGTCGAGCTCGTGACGCCGACGGTAATCGGATCGTCCTGCACCCATTGGAACGGGATCACGACGGTGCTCGAGCGGAGCCGGCCCAGCGTGCCGGGGCCGTCGAGCTCGAAGGGAACGATCGCGTCGTCGACCGTGACCGAGGCGATCGTCAGGTCGTCTTGTTGCGGGTTCGTGACGCGGATGCGGATCTCGCCGGGCTTGAACTCGACCCGGCGGACGTCGAACTCGTCGGCCTGCGGGGGGTTCGTCCCGATCAGGTTGACGATCGAGGAGCCGGCGGTGACGTACGCTCCGACGGCGAGGGCGAGTAAGAGGATCGGCACGAGCGCCCACAGGCGCCAGGAGAGCTCGCCGCGCTTGACCGCCTTCGCCTCCATCAATCGATCACGTTGAAGAAGCCCATCCAGCCGAGCTCGGTGAACTCCGACTGGTGCGCGTGGAACATGAACGTGCCCGTGTTGGCGAAATCGAGCTCGATGACGCCGCGCTGCCCCTGGCACTGCATGACGACGTCCGTGTACTCGCGGTAGTCGCCGGTCCCGTTCGGCTGGTAGTAGAAGAAGTCGGCGTGCAGGTGGAACGAGTTGATCAGGTCGAACTCGGTCAGGTTCGCGATGTAGATCCGGACGAGCTCGGACCGCTTGACCGTGATCGGGTAGCGCGCGTAGTAGAAGCTCCGGCCGTTGACCGTGTAGAAGTTGTTGCCGCCGTCGCCGTCGGTGTCGTAGCCGTTCATCACCATCACGAGCTCCTGCGCGGGCGGGCGCGGTTCCTTCGGATCGATGATCAGCGCGCCGTACAGGCCCTTGTGGATGTGCTTCTTCAGCGGTGTCGAGTGACAGTGGTAGGGATGAAAGCCCGCCGGCCGCGCCTCGAACTCGTAGGTCAGCTCGCCGCCGGAGGGGACGATCTCGAAGACGCCGTCCTGGTTTGTCGGATGGATCCCGTGAAAGTGAATCGTGTGCGGGTGCGAGCCCGCGTTCGTGAAGTTGACGCGGAAGATGTCGCCTTCGGTCGCCCGTAGAACGGGTCCCGGAACGGTGCCGTTGTACGTCCAGGCCGGAAAGAAGACGCCGGGCGCGATCTCGATGTCCTTGTCGATCGCGCGGATGTCGTACTCACGTACCCGGCCCGGCTCGTACGGCAGCGCCGCGGGCGGATAGAGCAGTGCGTCGAGATCGTGCGGGCCGCCGACCGACGGCGCGTTCTCGCCGATCATCGCTGCGTGTCCCGAAGCCGCGTGAGCGTGGACATGTCCTTGCAGGGTGCGATTCGCGGCTCCAGCATCGCCGTCGAACGCGAGCTTGCCGAGAACTGGTGCCGCGATGATCGGCGCAGCGCCCGCGAGCAACCGGCGGCGAGTAAATTTAGCCATGCCTAAATCATAGCTGATTTTAGTCGAGACTAAACTCGCCCGCATCCCCCCGTTCCGCTTATGGTGGGCCACGTGAAGCCGTCGCTGCTTCCCGCTCGCTCGCTCGGCGCCAAGGAAGTCCGCGCGCTCGCGCACCCACTTCGTTTGCGCATGCTCGAGTCGCTGGTGGACGGGCCCGCCACCGCATCGATCCTGGCGCGGGAGCTCGGCGAGTCGAGCGGAGCAACGAGCTACCACTTACGCGCCCTCGCCTCGGCCGGCCTCATCATCGAGGACCTCGACAAGCGCAAGGGGCGCGAGCGCTGGTGGCGACGCGACCCGGACCGCATCGGGTTGATCTCGTCCCTGCCGGCGGAGGACCCGGAGTACGACGCCGCGGTCGCTCAGCTCGAGAGCACCATGCTGACACGCGACGAGGAAGCGACCCGCCGCTACATCGGCAGCCGCGGCGAGGGCCAGCACACGGACGAATGGCGCGAGACCGCGTTCATCGGCGGCTGGACGATCTACGCGACGCGGGCCGAGGTCGACGAGCTGTCCGAGTATGTCGTCCGCTGGCTGCGCGCCCGGGGCAAGCCGGCGCAGGACCGAGACCCGGACGCACCGCTCGTCTACATCACCTACCGCGCGCTACCGCAGACTCCGACCGTCGATACCTGAAACCCGCCGAGCGATCGTCGCTCGCCGCCGCAGCAGCAGCAGCAGCTAGGCGACGATCCGGTAGACCTGGAAGCACTCCGCGTACTCGCGGTTGACGTTGATGCCGTGCACTCGGGCGAGGTTCCAGACGTACTCGGGGTTCGCGTAGCGCCGGTGCTGCTGCGACGCGTACTTGCCGAGCGCCGCGACCTTCTTCTCGAGGTGCCGCTGCTCGAGCGCGACGTACGCGCCGTAGGAGAAGTCGAAGTTGTTCCAGGGGATCTCGTAGCCGAGCACCGTCGTGCGCTTGAAGGCGCGTAGCCCCTCCTGCGCGATCGTCTGGTGGTCCTGGTGCACGTCGTGGTGCGACGGCTGGAAGACCGCGTCCGGCTCGAGCTCCTCCCACAGCTTGACAAGCAGCTCGAGGAGCTCCTGCCGGTGCTCCGGAAACGTGCGGACGTCGAAGTCGTGCACGGCGAGGTGCGACTCGGGAATGCCGAGCT
>JALYRA010000216.1 GCA_030855545.1 Actinomycetota bacterium
AGAGACGGACGGCGTCGCCGGCACGCGCGGGAATGATCGCGTTGACGCCGACGCCCGAGAGATATGCGGCGTAGATGGCGCGCCAGCGAACCTCCTGATCGGGATAGGAGGCTGCGATCGCGTTCCGCCAAGCGCGGCTCGTGCATGTTGTCTTGACGAGATGCGCGACGACCGCAAGCCCGAGCGCGGTGAACTCGACCGCGGCGAGTTGCTCGAAGAACACCCGGATCGCGTGGAGGACCTCGCCCACGCGATCAGGTTAACCGCCTACGGCCGGTCCGCTCCGTCGGAGCCCATGAACGGGTAGCGGTAGTCGGTCGCGGGCACGAAGGTCTCCTTGACCGTTCGTGGACTGACCCAGCGGATCAGGTTCCACAGCGAGCCGGCCTTGTCGTTCGTGCCGGATGCACGCCCGCCGCCAAAGGGCTGCTGGCCGACGACTGCGCCCGTCGGCTTGTCGTTGACGTAGAAGTTGCCGGCCGAGTAGCGAAGCGCCGCGTGGGCCTCCTCGACGGCGTAACGGTCATCGGCGAACACGGCGCCTGTGAGTGCGTATGACGCTCCCTGGTCAACGAGTTCGAGCGTGTCGCTCCAGCGCTTGTCGTCGTACACGTACGTCGTGACGACCGGGCCGAAGAGCTCCTCCTGCATCGTGCGGTAGCCCGGATCGTCGGTCTGGATCACGGTCGGCGAGACGAAGTAGCCCTCGCTGTCGTCGTAGTCGCCGCCGACGACGATCTCCGCCTTGCCGGACGCGCGCGCCTCGTCGATCGCCGCCTTCTGCGTCTTGAAGGAGCCGCCGTCGATCACGGCGCCCATGAAGTTCGAGAAATCGGAGACGTCGCCCATCCGCAGCTCGGCCACCTGCTCCTCGAGCCGCTCCCGCAGCTCCGGCCACATGCTCTTCGGCGCGTACACGCGCGAGGCGGCCGAGCACTTCTGCCCCTGGTACTCGAAGGAGCCGCGGACGATCGCGGTCGCAACGGCGTCGACGTCGGCGCTCGGGTGCGCGAGGATGAAGTCCTTGCCGCCGGTCTCGCCGACGATGCGGGGGTAGTTGCGGTAGCTCGAGATCGTGTCGCCGACCGTCTTCCACATCGACTGGAAGACGGGCGTCGAGCCGGTGAAGTGGATCCCGGCCAGCTCGGGGCTCGCGAGCGCTGCGTCGCCGATCGTGGCGCCGGAGCCGTAGACGAGGTTGATGACGCCGTCGGGAAGGCCCGCCGCCTTCAGGATCTGCAGTGTGTAGTGCGCCGAGAGCGCGGCCGTCGACGCGGGCTTCCAGACGACCGTGTTGCCCATCAGCGCCGCGGAGCCGCTGAGGTTCCCGCCGATCGCGGTGAAGTTGAACGGACTGACCGCGAAGACGAACCCCTCGAGCGGGCGGTACTCCATCCGGTTCCAGACACCCGGCGAGGAGGCGGGCTGCTCCGCGTAGATCCGGAGCATGAACTCGACGTTGAAGCGCCAGAAGTCGATCAGCTCGCAGGCGGCGTCGATCTCAGCCTGATGGGCGGTCTTCGACTGGTTCAGCATCGTCGCGGCGACGAGCGTCGAGCGCCAGGGGCCGGCGAGGAGCTCGGCGGCGCGCAGGAAGACGGAGGCGCGCTCCTCCCACGGAAGCCGCGACCAGTCCGGATGCGCCTCCCTGGCGGCGTCGATCGCCTGCTGCACGTGCTCGGGGCCGCCCTTCGCCACATCGGCGAGCACGTGGTCCTTCCGATGCGGCATCACCGCCTGCACCGTCTCCTTCGTCTCGACCCCCTTGCCGCCGATGACGATCGGGATCGAGATCCGCTCGCCTTCCATCTGCGCGAGGCGAACCCGCAACTCCTCGCGCTCCGGCGATCCCGGGGCGTAGGTCTTGACCGGCTCGTTCTCGGGCGAGGGCGGACGGAAGGTGCCGGGAGCGCTCATCGGTCGCGATTGTAGAGTCGAGGTCGATGCGCGTGACGCGCCACCCCTACGAGATCGACGACTGGGGCGTGGGGGAGCTGTGGGTCGGCGACGGCAACGTGGTCGTCGCGCACGACCCGCCGACAGTCGGCGTCAGCTTCGCGGGCGCGGTCGAGAACCGCTCCCCAACCCGCCCCAGGGGCACCCCAGGTGTCCCTACTGGAACGCTATCGGAGAGGTCGAGACGGAGGACGAACGGGTTTGTGCCGGAACTGTTGCAACGTCTCCACTGCTACTTCGCGGGCGAACGCGTCTCTTTCGGCGACGTCCCGCTCGACGCTGACTGGGGCACGCCGTTCCAGACAGCGCTGGCCGATGCACTCCGAAGCGTCCCGTGGGGTGAAGTCGTCAGCTACGGCGAGCTGTCCGCCCTCGCCGGCCGGGCACGCGCTGCGCGTGCGGCAGGCACGTTCTGCGCCGAGAACCGGTTCTCGCTCTTCGTTCCGTGTCACCGCGTCGTCTCCGTCGATGGGATTGGCGGCTACGGGTCGCGCGGGGTCGAGTACAAGCGCCGTCTTCTCACCTTGGAGGGATATGGCGCTCTCTGACGACCTGCGCTCAGAGCTCGCAGCGATCGCGCCGAAGCGGGGCTGCTGCAAGCTGGCCGAGCTGTCGGCGCTGTTCCACTCCGCCGGAAGCATTCATCTCCTCGGTCGGCGCAGGACCGCCCTCCACCTCGACCTCGCGACCTCCGGAATCGCGCGGCGAGCGTTTACGCTGCTGCGCGAGCTCGGCATCCACTCGGAGATCCGGACCTACAACCGCCGCTCGTTCGACCGCGCGACGCGGTACCAGCTCCACGTCAGCGGCGACGAGGCGGCGCTCGCGCTCTTCACCGAGGCAGGCGTGCTCGACGCGCGTCACGCGCCGGTCGAGCGGCCGCCGAAGCGCGTGGTCGGCCGGGTCTGCTGCCGAGGCGCCTATCTGCGGGGCGCGATCCTCGGCGGTGGCTCGCTCTCGGGTCCCCGCACCCCTCATCTCGAGCTGCGGACGACATCGCTCGAGGGGGCCGAGTTCCTGCGCCGCCTGGCGGGTGCGGACGGTGTGAAGCTCGGCGTCCTCGATCGCACCCGACACGCTCTCGCTTACGCCAAGGGGCTCGACGCGATCGAGTCGGTACTCAACAGGGCCGGAGCGACCGACACGGTGCTCGCATTCGAGGAGCGATCGGTCGTCGCCGCGGCTCGGGGCGAGGCGAACCGCCTCGCGAATGCCGACCACGCGAATCTCGTCCGGACGAGCCGCGCCGCACACGAGCAACTCGAAGCCGTCCGCGCGCTCCAGCGCGAAGGCAAGCTCGAACGCCTCCCGGATCGCCTGCACGAAGTCGCGCGCCTCCGCCTCCGCCATCCGACCCTCCCGCTCCGCGAGCTCGCAAAAAAATGCGACCCACCCAGCACGAAAGCGTCAGTCCACAGAAGGTTCAGGAAGTTGCAAGAGCTCGCAACGCACGGGCGGTGATCCTGAACGCACGGGCGGTGATCCTGAACGTACGGGCGGTGATCCTGGGAGCGAAGCGACCCTTCAGGGGTCTTGGCGCGGTCGGGATCTGCTCTCGCAGATTCCGATCTTTGCGCAATCAAGCAAGCGGGCCGGAGGGGGAGCTCCGAGGACGACCTCCCCCTCCGCGTGTCGTGCTCCTGGCCCGACGCCGAACGGGGTCTGAATTCGACGACGGACGAGCGCGAACCCGCCGCTTAAGAGTACGCCTTCGCGCGGTCTTCGTCAGCAGAGTTGCAAACCACACTGCAACGGTGCGTGAGCCGGCCCGGTAGGTTTGCCGGGATGCAGGCTGAGCTGAAGGAGTTGCGCGAGCGGGTCGGCGAGATCACGGATCTCGAGCGGGCCGGCGCGCTCCTCGGTTGGGACCAGCAGGTGATGATGCCGCCGGGTGGGTCCGGTGTCCGGGCGGAGCAGATGGCGACGATCGAGCGGATCGCGCACGAGGCTCTCACCTCAGACGACATGGGACGGCTGCTCGACAAGCTTGGGTCCGGCGAAGATGCGCTCGACGGCGAGTCCGACGACGCCGCGCTGATCCGTCTCGTTCGGCGCGACTACAACAAGGCACGGCGCGTTCCGGCGGAGCTCCAGGCGGAGATGTCACGTGCGGCGTCGCTCGCGATGCCGGTGTGGGTGAAGGCGCGGCAGGACAAGGACTACTCCCAGTTCCTGCCGGCGCTGAAGCACAACTTCGAACTCCGCCGCCGTTACGTCGAGTGCTTCGACGACTACGACGAGCCGTACGACGTGCTCCTCGACGACTTCGAGCCGGGGATGAAGACCGCCGAGGTGCGAGCGGTCTTCGACCGCTTGAAGCAGGAGCAGGTTCCGCTCGTCGCCGATGTTCGCGAGACCGGCGAGCGCCCGGTCCGCGGCGTCAGGTTCCCGCTCGAGGGCCAGAAGCAGTTCGAGCTGAAGGTGATCGAGCGCTTCGGCTACGACCCTGCGGAGTGGCGGCTGGACACAGCCGTGCACCCGTTCGCATCCGGAACGGCGATCAGCGACGTTCGCCTGACGACGCGCTACTTCGACGACAACCTCGACGGCCTCTTCGGGACGATGCACGAGTGTGGGCACGGCCTCTACGAGAACGGTGTCGCGCGTGAGCTCGAGCGGACGCCGCTCGCGCATGGCGCGTCGCTCGGCTTCCACGAGTCGCAGAGCCGCATGTGGGAAAACCTCGTCGGACGCAGCCTTCCGTTCTGGCGGCACTTCTATCCGGAGCTGCAGCGGACGTTCCCTGACGCGCTCGACGGCGTCGAAGTGTCGGATTGGTACCGGTCCGTCAACTGGGTCGAGCCGTCGCTGATCCGCGTCGAAGCGGACGAGACGACCTACAACCTCCACATCATTCTTCGCTTCGAGCTCGAGCAGGAGCTGCTCGCCGACTCGATCGACCTAAACGAGCTGCCCGAGATCTGGAACCAGCGCATGCGGGACTACCTCGGGGTCGAGCCGCCGGACGACGCGCTCGGCGTGCTCCAGGACATGCACTGGGCGATCGGCGCGATCGGCTACTTCTCGACCTATGCGCTCGGTAATGTCATTTCCCTGCAGCTCTGGGACAGGATCGTCGCCGAAATCCCCGACGTGCACGACCAGTTCGAGCAGGGCGAGTTCGGCGCGCTCGCCGGCTGGCTGCGCCAGAACCTGTGGCGGCATGGCCGCAAGTACACGCCTCGCGAGCTGATCGAGAAGATCACAGGCGGCGGTCTCGACTCGGAGCCGTACCTCCGCTACCTGCGCGGCAAGTACCCGCTCGCAACCTAAACTCCGCCGCGGCCAACCGACACGGGAGAGAACGAATGGCGATTCGGGTAGGGATCAACGGGTTCGGCCGGATCGGCCGCAACTTCTTTCGCGCACAGATCGAGCGGGGCGGCGACCTTCAGGTCGTGGCGGCGAACGACCTGGGCGACCAGGCGACGATGGCGCACCTGCTCAAGTACGACTCGAACCTGGGGCCCTTCGACGGCGACGTCGAGCTCGGTGACGGCGTCATCCGTGCCGGCGGCGAAGAGGTGAAGCTCTTCTCCGAGCGCGATCCGGGCTCGATCCCTTGGGGCGACGTCGGCGTCGACGTCGTGCTCGAGTCGACGGGGTTCTTCACCACGCGCGACGGCGCGCAGAAGCATCTCGACGCCGGCGCCAAGAAGGTGGTGATTTCGGCGCCTGCCACCGAGCCGGACCTCACGGTCGTGCTCGGCGTCAACGACGGCGACTACGACAAGGACGCGCATCACATCGTGTCCAATGCCTCCTGCACCACCAACTGCGTGGCGCCGATGGCGAAGGTGCTGCACGACGCGTTCACGGTCGAGCAGGGCTTCATGACGACGATTCACGCCTACACGAACGATCAGCGGGTGCTCGATCTGCCGCACGAGGACATTCGGCGCGCGCGTGCCGCCGCGATCAACCTGATCCCGACCTCGACCGGCGCTGCCCGCGCGATTGGGCTCGTGCTGCCGGAGCTGAAGGGAAAGATCGACGGCATGTCGATGCGCGCTCCCGTGCCGACCGGCTCGGTCACCGACCTCGTCTGCCGCGTCGGGCGCGACACGACCGTCGACGAGGTCAAGGACGCCTTCCGCACCGCGGCTGCCGGCCCGCTCGAGGCGTACCTCCAGTACACGGATGACCCGATCGTCTCGAGCGACATCAAGGGCTCGCCCTACTCGTGCATCTTCGACAGCGAGCTGACGATGGTGAACGGGAACATGGTCAAGGTCTTCGGCTGGTACGACAACGAGTGGGGCTACTCGTGCCGGCTCGTAGATCTGATCGGCAAGCTGCTCTAACGCGGTGAGACTGCCCCGCTCCGTTCGTGACGCGGAGGTCGAAGGCACGACCGTCCTTGTCAGAGCCGATCTCAACGTCCCACTCGAGGACGGAACCGTTGCCGACGACACGCGCATCCGCGCGGCGCTGCCCACGCTGCAGCTCCTCCTCGACTGCGGCGTCGCGGCCATTCGCGTCTGCTCCCATCTCGGGCGGCCGAAGGGCGAGGATCCGGCGTTCCTCATCGCCCCGGTGCGCGAGCGGCTCCGGGCGCTCCTCGCCGACGAGCGGATCGAGGTGCTGGAGAATACGCGCTTTCATCCGGGCGAGACCGACAACGATCCGGCGCTCGCGCGCGAGCTCGCGGCGGGGTGCGACCTCTTCGTGAACGACGCTTTCGGCTCCGCCCACCGCGCGCACGCCTCCACCGTCGGGGTGGCAGAGATCCTGCCGTCCTACGCGGGGCTGCTGCTGCAGGCTGAGCTCGAGCATCTCGGGAAGCTGCTCGGCGAGGTCGAGCGGCCGTTCCTCCTCGTCACGGGCGGAGCGAAGGTGGAGGACAAGCTCGGCGTGTTGCGGAACCTGGGTGGCCGCGCGGACGAGGTGCTCGTGGGTGGGAAGATGGCGGAGGAGCTGCGCGACGAGAACCCGCTCCCGTTCCCGGTCGTGCTGCCCACCGACGTCGTCGCCGCGAGCGAGTTCGCCGAGGACGCGGATACTCGGGTCACGGCGTTCGACGAGCTCCCCGACGGCTGGCTCGGCCTCGACATCGGCCCGGAGTCGCGTGAGGACTTCGCCCGACGCATTCGCGCCGCGAAGACCGTCTTCTGGAACGGGCCGATGGGCGTGTTCGAGTGGGAGCCATTCGCGGGGGGAACGAAGACGGTCGCCGAGGCGGTTGCGGCGGTCGCTGGGTACACCGTGGTCGGCGGCGGCGACTCCGTCCGCGCCATCAACGAGCTAGGTCTCGACGGCGAAGTGTCCTGGGTCTCGACCGGCGGCGGCGCCTCCCTCGAGCTACTCGAAGGCAAGGAGCTCCCGGGCGTGGCCGTCATACCTCAGAATCGTCCCTGATGCTGATCGCCGGCAACTGGAAGATGTTCAAGGGGCCGACCGAGACTCGGGCTTTCCTCGAGAGCTTCGATCCGCCGGAAGGCGTGGACGTGATCGTCTGCCCGCCGTACGTCTCGCTCGCGTCGGCCGTCGAGACGGGCCGGACGGTCTACGCCCAGAGCGTGCACTGGGAGCCGCACGGCGCCTACACGGGCGAGATCTCGCCGCAGATGTTGCTCGAGCTCGGCGTCGGCGGCGCGCTCGTCGGCCACTCCGAGCGGCGCTTGCACTTCGGCGAGAGCGACGAGACGGTTGCTCGCCGGGCGCGCGCCGCGCTCGAAGCCGGGCTCGGTGTGATCGCGTGCGTCGGCGAGACGCTCGAGCAGCGCGAATCCGGAGACACGGAGCTCGTCCTCAAGATTCAGGTCGAGGCGATCGCGTTTGCGGCCGGCTCCGACGACGGCCTGACGATCGCCTACGAGCCCGTCTGGGCGATCGGAACGGGAAAGACCGCCACGCCCGAGCAGGCCGAGGAAGCGCACGCGTTCATCAAGGGCCTGCTCGACAGGCCGGTGCTCTACGGCGGCTCGGTGAAGCCGGAGAACGCGGCCGAGCTGCTGGCCCAGCCGTCGATCGACGGGGCGCTCGTCGGCGGAGCCTCACTCGAGCCAGATTCCTTCGCAGCGATTTGTCGCGCCGCTTCGACCTCGTAACCCTCGTCGTTCTCGACGGCTGGGGCTGTGCGCCGCCGGGGCCGGGCAACGGGGTCGAGCTGGCTCGGACACCTGTGTTCGACCGGCTCTGGCGCGAGTATCCGCACACAACTCTGAAGGCGTCGGGCGGCGCGGTCGGGCTGCCGGACGGCCAGATGGGGAACTCCGAAGTCGGACACTTGACGATCGGCTCCGGGCGGATCCTCTTCCAGGACCTGCAGCGGGTGAATGTGGCGATCCGCGACGGCTCTTTCTTCGAGAACGACGCACTCATCGGGGCGTTCGGTCGCGCGCGCGAGCGCGGACGCGACGTACATCTCCTCGGGCTCGTCTCGAAGGGGGGCGTCCACTCGCACCTCGACCACGTGCAAGCCCTGCTCGAGCTCGCGCGTCGCCAGGGGATGCTCGAGCGAACGTGGATCCACGCTTTCACCGACGGCCGCGATGTTTCGCCGACCGCGGCGGTGTCGGATCTGGCCGAGTTGCCAGTCGAGCGCCTGGCGACCGTTGTCGGCCGCTATCACGCAATGGATCGGGATCGACGCTGGGAACGGACGCAGAAAGCGCTCGACGCGCTCACCCGGCGCATCGGTACGCACGTGCCGGCCCAGCGCTTGTTGCGCTCTGTGCAAGCGAGCTACGACGCCGGGATCACGGATGAGTTTCTCGAGCCGCTGGTCGTCGGCGGCACGCCCCGACTGGAGAACGACGACGCGGCGATCCTCTTCAACTTTCGGCCCGACCGCGGGCGCCAGCTCGCCGAGAAGCTGGTCGCGGGCGGGGCCGACCTGACGACGATGACCCGGTACTCGGGCGACCTCGGCGTACCGATCGCGTTCGGAGAACAACTCGTTCAGCACACGCTTGCCGAGACGCTCGCCGCCGCGGGCGCGCGTCAGCTGCACGCCGCCGAGACGGAGAAGTACGCGCATGTCACGTACTTCTTCAACGGCGGTGTCGAGGAGCCGTGGCCGGGCGAGGAGCGGATCCTCGTCGCGAGCCCGCGCGACGTCCCGAGCTACGACCGCAAGCCGGAGATGTCCGCGCGCGAGCTGGCTGCTCGCTTCGCGACGGAGATCGGCAGCGGCTACCGTTTCGCCGCGATCAACTTCGCGAACCCGGACATGGTCGGTCACACCGGGTCGATCCCGGCCGTGATCCGTGCCGTCGAAGTGACCGACGAGTGTCTCCAGGTCGTCGTCGAGGCGACGCACGCGGCGGGTGGGATCTGCCTCGTCACAGCCGACCACGGCAATGCGGAGAAGATGCTCGAAGCGGACGGCGTCAGTCCCCACACCGCTCACACGACGAACCCCGTGCCGCTCGTCGCGACTTCACTCGAATGCGCGCTCAAGGAATCGGGCGAGCTTTCCGATCTAGCTCCCACGGCCCTGCGGCTCCTGGGCTTGGACGTGCCGTCCGAAATGACGGGAGGCAATCTGTGCAATCCGGCGGAAACCGGCCCTTCCCTTTGACGTTTTCGGCGCTATACTCCCGCCCACTTGTCGCTGCCTCAGCCTGATCTCGGCGTCCTGCGGAAGGCCCAGCGAGGTGATGAGCGAGCTTTCTCGCTCATCGTCCGCGCGTACGAGCTTCCCGTGTTCAACTACGTCCTCCGTCTCGTCGGCGATCGGTCCCTGGCCGAGGATCTGACGCAGGAGGTCTTTCTCCGCGTCTACCAGGGCCTGCCGAGCTTCTCGCTCCGCTGCCGTTTCACGACGTGGCTCTTCCAGGTGACGAAGAACCGCGTGCTCGACGAGCTCCGCGCCCTCGAGCGCCGGCCCCGCTCGGTCGTGAATCTCGAGGACATCCCGCCGCTCGAGGTGGTCGACGCGCCGTTCGAGCGGGTCGAGACGATCGACGCTGTCTGGCGTGCGGTCGAGCACCTCAGCGTCGACCTGAAGATGGCGCTCTTGCTCCGCGACGTCGTCGGCCTCTCGTACACCGAGATCGCCGACTCGCTCGAGGTGACGCTCGCGACGGTCAAGTGGCGGATCTACAAGGCGCGCGAGGAAGTTCAGCTCGCGCTCGCCCGTGAGGGCATCACGTTCGACTCGGACGTGCGCGAGAAGCCCGCTGTGCCCGCCGCGCTCTAGCAGCCACCGCGCATTCCTCCAGGAAAGACCGTGCCTTTGCGCGTAGGACGCCGCTAACCAGCGGTGCGCGTAGGACGCCGCTAACCAGCGGCAGCGCGGAGCCAGTCGGTCAGGCTCCGCGCGGCCGCTTCATTCGCCCCGATCGACGCGCTCCCGGGGCACGCGATCGCTTCCGTGAGCGCAGCGACGTCCGCGAGCAGCTCTTCCTGGTAGAAGGCCGGAACGCGGCCGGTGTTGATCGCCGTGATCGCGTCCGCCTGCAACCTCTGTGCCTCGCTCTTCGCCCCGCAGCCATCGTTCGCGGCAAGGAGGGACGCGACCGTGTCGCTGCGGGCGGCGAGGCTCTTGGCGACCGCGGTCGGAAGACGGGGCGGCTCCGGCCCCTCGCCGCCGCAGCCGGCGGCAAGGAGCGCGCAGCCGAGCGCGAGCGTCTTACGCAGGCGCGTTCGCGTCTTCCTTCGCCGCGAGCATCAGGCTCGCGGCCATCACTTCTTTGAGGTGCCGCTTCTGAATCGGCAGCTGCACCTTGATCAGGTCGCGCACGCCCGGGTGCTTGGCCTGCTTGTTGAGCTCCTGAAGGACGCCCCAATGACCGACCTCGCCCGCTTCGGCCATAGTCAGAAACTCGAAGCCGTCCAGGTCGTCGGAGCCGCGTTCGAGGTAGGTCTTCATCATCGTCGCGCCCTTGGTCTTCACCGTGCGCGCCTCGGCAAGGATCTTGCTCTTCTTGCCGGCGATGCTCGCGGCGACGGCGGTGCCGTCCTTCTCCGCTTTCGCGGCCTCCTGGCGCATCGTCTTCAGCTGTTTCTTCAGCTTCGCGTCCTTGGTCAGGCCCTCGACCTTCTCGGTCGCCGCCTGTGCGGCCATCGCAAGACCGATCACTTCGCCCAGCTTCGTTTCCAGATTCGTCAGTTCCGCCATCGTGCTCCGTTTCAGTCGGGGTCGTTAGACGCCGTGAGCGAGACGTGCGGCGAGGACCTCCGGTAGGCCCACCTCGCGCATCTCGGTCTGCGTCCGCTCGACCGGATACTCGGTACGCCGGAAGGTTGCCCGGCCCGCCGTTTTGTCAACCTCGAGCCAGGCCGCGCGCGGGTCGCCGTCGCGGGGCTGACCGACCGAGCCCGGATTGAGCAGCCGCCGCACCGCGCCAAGCTCGACCTGCGTTCCGGCGGGCGCCTTGCCGCCACGCAGCTCGAGGCCATTCGACAGCTCGAGCGCGACGTGGCTGTGGCCGACGAGGACGAGCGGGGCGTAGGTGAGCCCGAAGCTGTCGGCAGCCGCTTCCTCCGTGAGGACGTAGTCCCAGACCGGGTCGCGCGGGCTGCCGTGGAACAGCTCGGCGCCGTCCGCCGCCGCCTTCGGCGCGAGCGTCTCGAGAAAGGTGCGCGCAGAGTCGTCGAGTACGGATTGCGTCCAGGTAGCGGCCGCGCCCGCCTCGCCGGCGAATGCAGCGCTGGAGATCTTCCCGAGCACGACGAGGTCGTGGTTGCCGGCGAGGCAGATGGCGGCGCGCTGCTGGAGGAGCGCCGCGCATTCATTCGGCCGCGGCCCGTAGCCGACGAGGTCGCCGAGGAACCAGATCGCGTCGAAGCCGCCGGCGTCGATCTCCACCAGCACCGCCGCGAGCGCGTGCACGTTCGCGTGAACGTCCGAGAGAACCGCAACGCGCATGAGGGGCTAGCTGTCGCGGGGAGGTACTTCGGGGAGGTTCTGGATCCCGCGCACCGTGGCGAACTTCGACCACGAGTCCTGCATCGCGTCGAGCAGCTCCTTCGCGAACTTCTGCGACATGTTCACGCGGGCGACGACCACCCCCGGGATGTCACCCTCGGAGACCTCGTGGTCGATCCGCGCGAACGTCAGCGTGAACTCATAGTCGGAGAACGAGATGTTCGCGAAGTTCGCGTACGTGCCGGCAAGGTTCTCCTCGCCGATCTGGATGTTGAGCTGGCGCTCCTGGCCGGGTTCGTCGTCCACGCCCGTACGATAACCGGGTGGCCGCGAACGCTGAGGCGATAGGAAGGCTGGAGGCGGCGCTCGGCGAGGCGGCCGGAACCGAGGTCGCGCTGGAGCGCCCCGGAGACGCCGCTCACGGCGACTACGCGACGAACGTCGCGATGCGGCTTGCAGGCGCCCGCAAGCAGCCGCCGCGCGCGATCGCGGAGGAGCTCGTCGTGCGCGCAGCGGCGCTGCCCGACGTCGACCGCGCGGAGATCGCCGGGCCGGGGTTCGTCAATCTCTGGCTCACCGGCGCCTGGTATCGCGACGCCCTGGCGGAGATGCTCGCCGCGGGTGACGCTTACGGCGGCGGGTCGGCCCAAACCAAGGAGCGGATCCAGGTCGAGATGGTCTCGGCCAATCCGACCGGCCCGATCACCGTCGCGTCGGCCCGAAACGGCGCCTACGGCGACAGCGTCGCGCGCTTGCTCGCCTTCGCCGGCCACGAAGTCGAGCGCGAGTACTACTACAACGACGCGGGCGCGCAGATGGAGCGCTTCCGCGCCTCGGTCGAGGCGCACCGGCGCGGTGAGAAGCCGGCCGAGGACGGCTACCAGGGCGAGTACGTGGCGGAGCTTGCGACGCTGCCCGACGACCCGGTACCGCAGATGCTGAAGCGGATCGAAGACTCGATGGAGCGCTTCCGGATCCACTTCGACTCGTGGGCGAAGCAGAGCTCGCTCGAGCAGCGGCTGCCCGAGTTCCTGCCCCGCCTCGACACCTACGAGCGCGACGGCGCCGTCTGGGCGCGCTCGTCGGCACACGGCGACGAGGACGACCGCGTCCTGATCCGCTCGGAGACAGGGGTGCCGACCTACCGCGCCGCCGACGTCGTGTATCTCGCCGACAAGCTCGACCGCGGGCTCGACCGCGCGATCTACGTGCTCGGCGCCGACCATCACGGCACGCGCAACTGGTATGCGGCTGTCGCCCGGATGCTCGGCTACGACCCGGAGCGCGTCGAGGTGCTCCTCTACCAGCTCGTCCACCTGACGAAGGGCGGCGAGCAGGCGAAGATGTCGAAGCGCCGCGGCGACGTCGTCTTCCTCGACGACTTCGTCGACGAGGTCGGCGTCGACGCGGCCCGCTGGTACCTGGTCTCGCGCGGCCACGATCAGACGATCGAGATCGACGTCGATCTCGCGGCCGAGAAGAGCGCGAAGAACCCGGTCTTCTACGTGCAGTACGCACACGCCCGCATTGCTGGAATCTTGCGGAACGCCGATGGGGCGCAGCCGTCTCCGGAGCCGCCGCCGGAGCTTGCCGGCGAGGAGCGCGACCTGATCAAGCGCCTGGCAGAGTTCCCGGCGCTCGTGGCCGAGGCGACCGAGCGGCGCGCGCCGCACGCGATCCCGACCTACGCCATCGGCGTCGCCAACGACTTCCATCGCTTCTACCACGACCACAAGGTGCTCGGCTCCGACGCGGAGGCGTTCCGGCTCGCGCTCTGTACGGCGACGAAGTCGGTGATCGCGCGCGCGCTCGACTTGATCGGCGTCGAGGCACCGGACAGCATGTAGTCATGCTCAGGGTCGAGATCATCCTCGGCATCGTCGCCAGCTCGATCGCGATCCTCGCGTTCCTGGCCCGCGCGATCGCGAACGTTCGCGAGGGCAGGCGGGCGCGGCAGGAATCCGCTCGCCGGCGCGAAATCTCTCCGCCAGAGTGAGCTACCTGATCATCTCGACGATCGTCGTGATCGTCGCCGTCATGTCGGTGCTGAACGGGATCGGCCTGCGCCGGCAGGGCAAGCGCGACGAGGGCAC
>JALYRA010000227.1 GCA_030855545.1 Actinomycetota bacterium
CGAGACGCAGCGTCAGGAACGCAGTGGTCATCCGGCCGGGCACCACGATCTCGGCGAACCGGAGCTGCTCGAAGCTGAGCGGCTCCCGCGCAACGAGGATCGGGCCGTAGCCGGAGCCGATGCTCGCCCCGTGCGGCAGCAGCGCGTAGGTGTCCTGGACGAACGGGTACGCGTGCAAGGATGTCGCGGTCACCTCGAGGCGACCCTCGAGCGCCCACTCGTTCAGGGTTTGGATGTCCTGCAGCACCTGCTCGAACGTGAATCCGCGCGTGTCGATCCTGCCCGCGGCGATCGCCCAGAACATGAACGCGTCATCGGGATCGGGGCTGTGACCGAGGCGAATGAGCACGGCGCGAGGCTAGCACCGGCCTTCGGGGGCCCGGCGGCACGTTGCTCGTTTCCGGGGCGCGGGCCGGCGACTCTGCACGCGTGCCACCAGGCCCTCCTACACTGATTCCATGGCGAATGCCGAGCTCAGCGACGCGATCCAGGACTACCTGAAGGAGATCTACAAGCTGGGAACCGCGTCCGAGCGCGTTTCCACCTCCGCGCTCGCCGCTCGGCAGCAGGTCTCGGCGGCGTCTGCGAGCGCCATGGTCAAGAAGCTCGCTGCGCTCGGCCTCGCGGAGCACGCGCCCTACCGCGGCGTCACGCTCACGGCCGCGGGAGAGCGCGTGGCGCTCGAGGTGATCCGCCACCACCGGCTGCTCGAGCTCTACCTTGCAGAGACGCTCGGGATCGGGGTCGAGGACGTCCACGAGGAGGCCGACCGCCTCGAGCACGCGCTCTCGGAGGAGCTCGAGGCGCGAATTGACAAGGCACTCGGCTTCCCGACGCACGACCCGCACGGTGACCCGATCCCGGACGCCAACCTCGAATGGCCGAAGGAGGACTAGCGTCTGCCGAAGAAGAAGCGTTCCAGCATCGGTAGAACTTCCTTGCGCGTGAACGGCTTCACCGAGCCGCCGTTCCCGTCGTCCTCGAGCACCCGCACGTCGTCCTCGAGCGCGCCGTTCGCCGCCTCGAGCGCGTCCTCGAGCTCGTAGCCCTCGAAGAGATAGTCGTCCTGCCGTGGCTCGTCACTCGGCCGGTGCTGGGGATTGACCGCCCGCCCAACCGCCCACACGGCACCTTCCTTCCGTTCGATCCAGAGCACGATCCGCTCCTCGCGGCCGGCATCGTCGAACCCGCGCAGGCTTCGCTCCGCACACCGCCCGTCGGACGCGTTGCGTCGCATCAAAGGAGGATACAATCGCCGCGCCATGGCGTTCGGGAAACTCTTCTCGTTCCTCTTCCAGCGTTCCTCGGCCGAGGAGCGCGTCGCGGCGTACGTGATCCGGGAGCACGACCGCGGCCGGAATCTGGCTGAGATCCTCGAGGATCGTTACGTCCAGAACCGGCTCACGCCCGACCAGCGCGCGCGCCTGCTCGACCGTCCCGAGGTGATCAAGGCGATCGGGAACGACACGATCGCGGACGCCCGGCAGGTCTAGAGCTCTTCGCCGACGCCCTGCTCGCGGGCGCGACGGATCACCTCGACTCCGATTGCAACATCCCAGGCGGCGAGGCCGTTCGACTTGAAGACGACGATGTCCTCGTCGGACTGACGGCCGCGCACCTCCCCCGCCACGACCGCTTGCAGCTCGTGCACCTCGAGCCAGTCGAGCACACCGCTCTCCGCCGGCTCGATCAGGTCGCCCGACTCCAGCTTCGCCTGCTCTCGAGAGTCGCAGCAGACGAAGGCTGCGCGCTCGAGCACGACGTTGTCGAGCTCACGGGCGCGCGGGTCGTTCGCGCCGACCGCGCAGACGAGAGCGCCTTCGCGCAGCCACTCGCCGCGCAGCACCGGATCCTTCGAGGTCGTGACGGTGACGACGATGTCCTGCGCGGCCGCCTCGCTGTGGCTGTCGGCCGGCTCGGCGCCGACCTCGGCGCAGAACGCGCGCAGCTTGTCGGGCGTGCGGCAGAAGGCGACGACGCGCTCGATCGACGGCACCGCGGCGCGGATCGCCTCCACCTGGCTTTCGGCCTGCCAGCCGCAGCCGATCACGCCGAGGGTCGCGGCGCCCGGACGCGACAGGTACTTCGCGGCGACTCCACTTGCCGCGCCCGTTCGCCGCTGCCCGAGCGCGTCCGCCTCCAACACGGCCGCGAGCTCGCCGGTCGAGATGTCGAAGAGGCAGACGACGAACGCAAGGTTGCCGCCGACCACGGTGTAGGCCTTCAGTCCGGCGTAGCCGAGCTCGAGGTCGACGGCCGACATCGTCGCGAAGAATCCGTTGTCGCCGAGCCGGAGTCGCCGCCGCGGCACGTTCTCGACTCCTCCGGCCTGGAGCCGGCGGAAGCAGTCCTCGATCACCGGCACCGCTTCACCGGGTGAGATCAGATCCTCGATGTCAGCTTCGCTGAGAGAAAGCGGCAAGCCGGGAAGTCTACGACGAGGTCTTGGTGATGAAGCTGAGCTCGCCGTTCGTCTCGAGCACCGCCCACTGGACCTCGTCGAGCGAGCCGATCGCGTTCTTGCGCGCGGCGGCAGCGAGCTCCTCGAGCGTGATCCGGTTTCGGCTGAGGTTGCGGTCGATCGGCTTCCCGTCCTCGATGACGATGACGGGTTCGCCGTTCAGGGCGGGGCGCAGGCGCGGGAACTTGAAGGTGAGAAACGAGACGAGCACCGTGAGGAGCGCGATCGTGCCGCCGACGAGGAATGCGCCCGTCACCGAGAAGTCGTTCTGCGTGACGCCCTGTTGGACGAGGTCGCCGATCATGATCAGCATGATCAGGTCGAAGGGTTCCATCGACGAGAGTTCCCGCCGCCCGATGACGCGCGTCAGCAGATAGACGAAGGCAAACGCGACGACTGCGCGGACGACGAGATCCATCAGCTCATGGGTAGATCATCACGGTGCGGTCGATGTGGAGGAGCCTCGTCTCGCCGTCGTGCAGCTCGACGTCCTGCGAGCGGCGGCCGACCTCGGTCGGGTTGACCTGGAAGTGGAGGAAGAAGACGTGCTTGTCGCCGGCGGGCACGCGGCCGAGGTCGAAGGCGATCTTCCCGTCGCGGCCCGCTTCGCCCACCGGCGCCGGCACGAGCGAGTTCAGCGTGATCCCCTCGAGCCAGCCCGGGTCGAGCACGAGCGTCGCGGCCTCGATCTCCTCGGCGGCGGTGATCGTGAAACGAGACATGAAGAAGAGCCCGCTGCGGAGGTGCTCGGGGGAGTAGACCTCGAGCTCCGCGCCCTCACCCGCTGCGGTGGTGGTGTGAGGCCGCTGCCCGAAGGCGTTGGCGAGACCGGCGAGCAGGAAGATCCCGATCAGCGAGAGGACGGCCCAGCGCACGTACGGCCGACTCTCGCGTCCCTCGAGGTCGCGGTGCCGCTTGAGGGTGAGCTGGTCGGGCGCAGCCACGCCGTTGCCCTTCGCCGCCTTCGGGCGTGTTCCCTGCATGCAGGGATCTTGGCGCGAAGGGTGATCCGCTCCTACGGATCGCTTCTTGCGAGCCTCGTACCCGCTCCTCTTGCGCGCGATGCACGCGCACCGAGGACGCCGGCGCTCAACCCGTCCGCCGCCGCCTCGCGAGCTCGCGTTCGCTCCCGACGAACCACGCGCCGAGGGTCGCAGCGAGCAACGCAACCACCGTCAAGCCCATCACGAAGCCGGCGAGCATGGCCGCGCGCGCGCCCGCGCTCTGCGGGATGGGATCCGCCTGCTGCCCCAGCACGGCCGAGGCCGCCCAGAAGAGCGCCTCTCCGAACGAGGCGAAGATCCCGTCGGGCTCGTCGCGCTCGAACACGTAGGCGACTTCGGCCACCGCGACCACGACGGCCGCGGTGACAGCCGCCAGATAGCTGACCCGCGAACGGGCGACGCGACGAGCCGAGCCGAGCGTGCGGTACGACGCCGAGATCGCGCGGGCTGCCGGCAGTGCCCGCCCCAGCCGCAGGAGCCGGACGAAGCGGAGGACGCGCAGCGTCGGGATCAGCAGGCCGAGCGCCTGGAGCCAGTTACGCCGCAGGAACCGCAGCTTGGCAGGCGCCAGCCTCAGGCGGGCGAGGAACTCGAGCGCGAAGACGGCCCAGATCGCCCACCCCGCGA
>JALYRA010000231.1 GCA_030855545.1 Actinomycetota bacterium
GAAGGTCTGCATCCTCGAGCTCGAGACGGACGGCGCGCTCAAGGTGCAGGAGGAGGTCGAGCACGCGGTGACGCTGTTCATCGCGGCCGACGTGCCCGAGCTCGAGCGGCGCCTTCGAGCCCGGGACACCGAGAGCTCCGGCGAGATCGGCGAGCGGATCGCGCTCGCGCGGCATCAGCTCGAGCAGGCCTATCGGTTCCGCTACATGGTCCGAAACGACGACGTCGAGCGCGCGACGGACGCCCTTTCGGCCCTCGTAGAGCGTGAATTGGCGGCTGCAGCTACCATGGCCGGCTCATGATCCATCCTCGCATCGACGAACTGCTGAACACCGACGCCGGCGGCGTCGACTCGCGCTACGCGCTGGTCATCGTCGCCGCCAAGCGCGCTCGGCAGATCAACAACTATCACCACCAGCTCGGCGAGGGCATGGGCTTCGAGGAGGCCCCGCCGCCGCTCGTCGAGTCGCGCTCGAAGAACTACTTGACCATGTCCCTCGAGGAAATCGCTCAGGGCAAGATCAAGTACGACTACGGCAAGCGCTAGGCCTCTTCGAGCCTGCTGAATCGGACGCCCGCGACCGTGGGTGTCCTTTCGTCGGCACAATGCACCCGTGGCGCGCATCCTGCTCGGGATCACCGGCGGCATCGCGGCCTACAAGGCCTGCGAGCTGACGCGCCTCCTCGTCAAGGCTGGTCACGACGTCTATCCGCTGCCGACTCGTGGAGCCGACCGCTTCGTGCGCGCCGAGACGTTCTTCGCGCTTGCCCGCAAGATGCAGAGCGGCGACCCGTATCCGCATCTCCAGCGCGCTGACCTGCTCGTGATCGCGCCGCTGACTGCGAACACGATGGCAAAGCTCGCGCACGGGCTCGCCGACGACGTCCTCACCGAGGCCGCGCTCGCGCACCGCGGACCCATCCTTGTCGCGCCGGCGATGAACACGCGGATGTGGGAGCACCCGGCGACGCAGGCGAACGCCGAGATCTTGCGCGGTCGCGGGATCGAGCTGATCGGTCCCGAAGCGGGGGAGCTCGCCGAGGGCGAGGTCGGCTCGGGGCGAATGACCGAACCGGACGAGATCGCGCGCCGAATCGAAGAGATCCTCGGCTCGCACGACGGCTCGCTGGCGGGCCGGAGCGTGCTGATCAGCGCCGGCGGCACGCGCGAGCCGCTCGACGCCGTGCGCTTCCTCGGCAATCGCTCGTCGGGCCGGATGGGTGTCGCGCTCGCCGCCGAGGTGCTGCGTCGCGGCGCCAAGGTGACATTGCTGGCGGCAAATCTCGCCGTCGAAGCGCCTGAGGGCGTCGAGCTCGTGGAAGCTCCAACGGCCGCCGACCTCGAGCGCGAGGCGACCGCGCGCGCCCCGGACGCTGACGTCGTCGTCATGGCCGCGGCCGTCGCCGACTACCGTCCGGCCGACCCCGTCGCAGGGAAGCGCGCGAAAGACGAACACGGTTGGACGGTCGAGCTCGAGCCGACCGTCGACGTGCTCGCGCTGCTTGGTGGGGAGGACCGGAACGGCCAGGTGCTGGTGGGGTTCGGCGCCGAGAGTGGTGTGGCCGGACTGGAGCGAAAGCGGCGGATGCTCACCGACAAGAACCTCGATCTCGTCGTCTACAACGACGTGTCCGCTCCCGGCATCGGCTTCGACAGCCGAGACAACGAGGTGACCCTGGTGACGAAGGCAGGCGAGCGGCTCCTGCCGCGGGCGACAAAAGATGAAATCGCGGCCGGCATCGTCGACGAGGTCGAGCGGCTGCTCGAGGAGCGGCGGCATGGAAGCGCGTAGGGATTCCGCCGCCGTCGCGTCGTCGGCCGAGACGATCGAGCGGCTCGCGCACAACATCGCCCGCGTCGTCCACGCCCCGGCCGACACGCTCCGGCTCGTCGTGCTCGCACTCGTCGCCGAGGGGCACGTGATCGTCGAGGATTTTCCGGGCGTCGGCAAGACGATGCTGGCGAAGTCGCTGGCGCGCTCGCTCGCGCTCGACTTCTCGCGGCTGCAGTTCACGCCCGACCTGCTCCCCTCCGACGTCACGGGTGTCAACGTCTTCAACCAGCGCACGAACGAGTTCGAGTTCCGGCCCGGGCCGGTCTTCGCGAACGTGCTCCTCGTCGACGAGATCAACCGCGCCTCCCCGAAGACGCAGGCCGCGCTGCTCGAGGCGATGCAGGAGAACCAGGTCACGATCGACGGCGAGAGCTACCCGCTCGACCGGCCGTTCATCGTCATCGCGACCCAGAATCCGATCGAGTACGAGGGCACCTATCCGCTACCCGAGGCGCAGCTTGACCGCTTCTCGATGCGGCTCGCGCTGGGCTACCCGCCCCTCGCCGACGAGGCCCGCATGCTGAACGAGCAGACGACCGCGCCGCCGCTCGACACGCTCGTGCCGGTCGCCGGAACGGAAGAGGTCACCGCCGCGATCGACGAGGCGAGGTCGCTCTTCGTCGAGGAGAGTCTCAACCGCTACGTCGTTGCGCTGCTCCGCCACACGCGCTCGAGCTCGCGGCTCGCGCTCGGAGCGAGTCCGCGCTCAGGGATCGCGTTGCTGCGGGTCGCGAAGGCACGCGCTCTCTCCGAGGGCCGCGACTACGTCCTGCCGGACGACGTCAAGGCAATCGCCCGGCACGTGCTCGCGCACCGGCTGATCCTCGCCCCGGAAGCGCGCTCCGCGGGTCTCACCGCCGAGGAGATCGTCGGCGAGGCCTTGGAGCAGACGCCGGTTCCCGTTTGATGCCGTGTCCCACTCGCGCCCCGGCCAGGAGCCGCCGGTGACGCGGAGAGGCTGGTTGACGCTCCTGCTCGGGGTGGCCACCTATGTGGTCGCCTGGCTGTTCGGCGCCAAGGCGCTCTACCCGGTCGCGACGGGGCTCGTGCTCGCCCCGATCGGGGCGCGCGCCTGGGTCGGCCTCGCTGCCGCCCCGATCGCGCTTCGCCGCGCGGGGAAAGGCGCGCTGCTCGAAGGCGAGGACGTCTGGGTCACCCTCGAGGCGCGCCCGGAGTCGCGCGTGCCCGCACCGGCGATCACAGTCGACGAGACGATTCCGCACTACGGCACGCAGACGACGCCGCTGCGGCGAGCGGGACGCGCGTACCGCGGCACGTACGTCCTCGAGCGCGTTCCGCG
>JALYRA010000232.1 GCA_030855545.1 Actinomycetota bacterium
CGAGACGACGCAGCGCACTCCCTCGCCGAGCTTGCCGCGCTTGCCCACGGTGTTCATGACCTCGCGCAGGAGGTCCTCGTCGGTCAGGTCGTCGGTGTCGCGGCCGGGGAAGCGCGCCCGGTACTCGGCCTTGAACTCCTCGATCTCCTCGCGCGCGATCGCCTTGAAGTCCGCGCTCATCGTCTCACCGGACTCGAGCTGTTCGGAGTCCACGAGGATCGTGTTCGGACGCGGGCTCCATGCGCCGTCGCGCTCGTTGGAGAACAGCGGCAGCTCGCCGGGCACGATGACCGCACGATCGTCGATCGGCTTCTCCCAGCCGGCGACGTAGTCGAAGACCAGCTTCGAGACGCTCGTGTTGTTGCAGACGACGATGAACACGGGCGGTGTCACGCCGGTCGGCTGCTCGGCCTCGCTCGCCTGCCAGCGCGCGAATGCCTGCTCGTAGTTTCCGTAGAGGCTGTGCAGCGCACCCTGCAGTTCGGCGGGCAGCTTGGGCTCCGCGCCTAGGCTCGCGGTCGCCCGACCCTTGCGCGGCAGGCCGTCGCGCACCCGCAGCCACAGGTCGCGGTAGGTCGGCTGCTCGCCCGTCATCGAGTCGTCGGCCACCGGGACGCGGGGGATCTTCACGATGCCGGACTCGATGGCGTCGATGAGCGAGAAGTCGGAGACGACCCACGGGAACAGCGTGCCCTCGGCGTAGCCCGAGCCGCGCAGGAAGAACGGCGTAGCCGAGAGGTCGTAGACCGTGCGGACGCCGAGCTTTCGCTGGATCGCCTCGAGACCGCTGATCCACACGCGCGCTTCGTTCTCGCGCCGCTCGGCCTCGCGGCGGTCATCGCCGGTCAGCTTCTCTGCGGCGGCGCTGTCCCCGGCGCGGCGGCGGTAGCAGTGGTGTGCTTCGTCGTTGAGCACGACGATGTTCTTCTTGTTGCCCAGCTCGCGGGTGACGCGGCGGACCATCCTGTCGGGCGTCTCGGTGAACGGGCTCGTGCGTCCACGCGTGAGAATGGCCTTGGTCGTCTTGGACGCCGCCCCGGTCTCGCGCAGCTGGAAGGCGTGGAAGTTCGTGATCGCGATGCGTGCCTGCCCGAGTCGCTCGCGATCAGCGGCTGGGACGATGTCGAGGACGCGGTAGTAGCTCTCGGGATCCTGGGGGAGCAGGACGCGCAGGCGGTCCTTGATCGTGATGCCGGGCGTGACGATCAGGAAGGCGTCAGAGAAGCGGCCGTCCTGCGGGTTGGCGAGCTTGTTGAGTGCCTGCCAGGCGATGAGCATTCCCATCACGACGGTCTTGCCGCTGCCGGTCGCCATCTTGAGTGCCACTCGGAAGAGGTCGGGGTTCGCGTCGTCGGCGAAGACGCGCAGCTCGTTCGCGATCCAGGCGTCGCCGTGCTTGTGCGCCGCCTCGGAGAGGTAGATCGCGGTCTCGACGGCCTCGACCTGGCAGAAGAACAGCCGGCGCTCGCGCTGGTCGGAGGTCCAGTGCTCGAGCAGGCGCCGCGTGGTGGGGGTCACGCCCGGCCACCCGCCGCGGCGCCACCCGTCGACCTTGCCGCGCACCTGGTTGATGAATCGATTCTCCTCGATCCGGTCCCGGGTCCACTCCGTGTCGAAATGCAGCTGGGACTTCTTCTTCGCGGCCGGGATCGGCATGAAGTACGAGCTGACGCGCCGCTCCTCGGCGATCTCGCTGGTGATGCCCTCCTCGCCGAAGCGGAAATGCCGGCGCGGCTGATCGAACGGCGAGTTCAGGATCGGGTTGTCGATGACGACGTCGGCCACGGCTCGCACAGCCTAGGTGGCGTAGCGGCAGGTGAGGTCAGGTTCGATCGGACTCGTCCGCGCAGGGCGGCGTCAGTCGCGCCGGTTCCCGTACGCGGCGCGTGCAGCGTCTCCGCCGAGACCACGAAAAGCGTCCACGTCCAGGCGCTTCTCGATGCCGGAGGAGGGACTCGAACCCCCGACACGCGGATTATGATTCCGCTGCTCTAACCGACTGAGCTACTCCGGCGGGGTCGCGCAGTCTACGCAGCGGGCGCGGGCGTACCCGGAAGGTACGGTGCCGGATGTGAGCAACGACCTAGACCGTGCCGTGGCCACCGTGGTGGAGCGCTGCCTGGGCGTCACGGCTGGGGAGGAGGTCCTCGTTGTCGCCGACTCGGACCGCGCCGACCTCGGCCGGGCCCTGCACGAGGCGGTGCTCGCCGCCGGGGGGGACGGTGCGCTGGTCGTCGTGGCGCCCGACGCGCGGCGGGGCACCGAGCCGCCGCGCTCCGTGGC
>JALYRA010000239.1 GCA_030855545.1 Actinomycetota bacterium
GGGGTCCACGGCCCGAGTGTAGGACTAGCATTGCCCGATCGTGGCCTTTGACGCTGAGCTCGGGGACTGCATCGAGGAGATCGTCGGCGAGCGCCCACCGCCCGCCGAGACCGACACGCTCCTCTTCACCAAGCACTGGCTCGGCGGGCGGAACCTGGGTCTCGTTCCGATTGCCGACGTGGGAACGTTCCAGTGGCCGGGGAAGTGGCTCGCTCGAGTACGCGGTGCGGCCGGCGACCACGCGGTGGTCATGTTCGGGGCGCCGTCGGGCCCGCTCCTCGATCCCGCCGGCGCGTTCGCCGCGGGTGGGGTGGTCGAGGAGGGCTGGATGGTGGCGCTGCTCGATCTCCGGCTCTCGATCGACCGGCCATACGGAACGGCGGCGGCCTCAGGAGCTGTTCTGGGTCTGCTGCTCGCCGCCGAGGCCGAAGCGCCGCTCGGGCGGGTGGACTCCGCGATCGCGCTTGCGGGACGAGGGCTCGAAGGCGACCGCTACGCCAGACAGGCGGGCACGTTCAGCGGCCCCGGCCAGGGGTACGAGCTGACGCTGGTCGAAGCCGACGCGCTCGATGACGTGGGGCTCTCGTGGGAGGACGCGCGGCGAAACGTCGTCACGAGCGGGATCGGTCTCAACGCTCTCGTCGGTCGCCGCTTCAGGATCGGCGCGGTCGAGTGCGCCGGGCGGCGGCTCGCGGAGCCGTGCGCGCACCTCGAGCGGCTCACCCGCCCAGGCCTCCTGCGGCCACTCGTGCACCGTGGCGGTCTTCGCGCAGACATCCTCGTCGGGGGCACGATCCGCGTCGGCGACGAGATCGTTCCGCTCGACTGACCCGTGCGGATCCTCTTCGCCTTCGCCGGCGGGCCCGGCCACGGAGAGCCGCTCGTTCCGGTGGCTGCGGCTGCGGCGCAGGCGGGCCACGACGTCCTGTTCGCCGGCCGCCCGAGCGCGCTCGAGTCGCTCGCCGCGCGCGGGTTCCGCGTGCACGTGACCGAGGAGCCTCGGACAGCGCCGCGGGCGCGCAAGCCTCTTCTTCCCGTCGATCTCGAGCGGGAGCGCCGGGACTTCGAGCAGGGTTTTGCGGGTCGCGGCGCGCGCGCGAAGGCGCCGCGGCTCGTCGAGCTCTTCGGGACGTGGCGGCCGGACGTCGTCGTCTGCGACGAGTCCGACTTCGGGAGCATGATCGCGGCCGAGCGCTTCGGGATCCCGCACGTCGTCGTGCTCGTGATCGCGGCGCGCTCCTTTGCCGATCCGCATCTGGTCGCACCGGTGCTCGACGAGATCCGCGCCGACCACGGCCTCCCGCCCGACCCGGACGCCGCGATGGTGCACGGCGCCCTCACGCTGGCGCCGTTCCCGCCCACGTACCGCGACCCGGTCTCGCCGCTTCCCCCACGCACGCACTGTTATCGGCCGGGGCCCGTGCCACAGGTCACGCGCTCAGTGCCGCCGCTCGTCTACTTCACGCTCGGCACGGAGTTCAACGTCGAGTCGGGCGATCTCTTCCCCCGCGTGCTCGCCGGTCTGCGCGAGCTGCCGGCAGAGGTCGTGGTTACCGTCGGCCGCGACATCGACCCGGCCGAACTGGGCCTGCAGCCGGTGCACATTCGCGTCGAGCAGTTCGTCCCGCAGGCGGAGCTCCTCGGGCGGGCGAGCCTCGTCGTCTCCCACGCCGGTTCGGGCAGCGTCCTCGGGGCGCTCCAGCACGGACTGCCGATGGTGCTGATGCCGATGGGAGCGGATCAGCCCTACAACGCGATGCGGTGCGTCGAGCTGGGCGTCGCTCGGTCGCTCGACGTGATCGCCGCCACCTCCGAGGACGTCCGCGACGCGGCCGCCGCCGTGCTGACAGAGCCGGCCTACCGGCACGCGGCGGAAGGATTGCGCGACTCTTTCGCGGAGCTGCCGGGCCCGGAGAGCGCGCTGGCGGCCGTCGCCCAGGCCGCTGGCTAGCTAGATCGTCTTGAACTGCTCGAACGGCTGTCTGCAGCTCTCGCAGTAGCGGAGCGAGCGGCACGGGGTTGGGCCGAAGATGTTCTCCAGGCGCGTCGCGGTCGAGTCGCAGTACGGGCAGCGGTGGGCGGCGTGTTGAAGTTGGATCAGCGTCGGCGTGCTCGCAGCCCGCGGCGCCGGCGGCGCAAAACCGGCCTCGCGGAGCTTCTCGCGGCCGGCCGGCGTGATCTTGTCGGTCGACCAGGAGTCGTCGAGCAGGACGTCGACCTGCGGCTCGCCGCCGATGGCGGTCACCGCCTCCTCCATCTGCTTCCGCATCACCTCGAGCGCGGGGCAGCCCATGAACGTCGGCGTGAACTCGATTCGCACGCGCTCCGCCTCCACCTCGACCGACTTGACGACGCCGAGATCGACGAGCGAGATCACCGGGATCTCCGGGTCGGGGATCTCGGCGAGCGCGTCCCAGACCGCCGCCTCCGTCACCACCGGGCACCGACCGGAGCTGAGCGGCGCACCATCGTCATCTCGTCCCAGAGCTCGGCGAACTCGGGACCTGGCGGCGTGCGCTCGACCGCCTCGACCTCGTCGCGGCCGACCTTCTCCGCGAGCGAGGGTCGCAGTTCCCGGTCGAGCACGCCGAGCGCGTACGGCCACAGCTCGTCGACCGCCGCGACGTAACGCTCCTCGCTACCCAGCCGCTCGAGCCACATCTCGGCGTGCAGGCGGTGGTAGACCTC
>JALYRA010000246.1 GCA_030855545.1 Actinomycetota bacterium
GGCCGGGCCCTCGTTGCCGGCAGGGACGACGATGAGGGTGTCGAGCCGCGCCGCGCCGCGCACTGCGAGGGCGACCGGGCCGTCGTTGAACGACGCGAAGGGCTCGGTGACGCCGATGACGGCGACCCGCGCGGCGTCGAGGACGTCTCCGTCGGCGTCGGGGTCGACAGCGCGCTCGATCCCGGCGAGGAGCTGGTCGGTCCGGCCGTACACCGCATAGCCGCCCTGGGCGTCCGGCTGCCACCCCGCCACGCGAATCGGGAGAATCGACGCGCCGGGCGCGACGCCGCGAATCCCGCCCGGGCCGCCGCTCCCCACGATCAACCCTGCGAGTTGCGTCCCGTGGCGTTCGAGCCGGCTCGGCTCGGCCGGGTGAGATCGGGCGAGGGCCCGTAGCTTCGGGTTGAGGATGTCCGCCCCTTCGAGCAACCGGTCACGGATGTACGGATGTTTCTCGTCGACGCCCGTGTCGAGCAACGCGACCGTGACGCCGCTGCCGTCGAAACCCGGGATGCGCAACTCCACACGCCGGCCGGCTCGCGGCGCGAAGGCGGGGCTTCGGAGCTCTGCCGCCGAGAGAGAGGCCGGGTACGCGGCACGCACCGGATAGATGCCGAGCACGTCCTTGTCGCGCTCGAGCAGCGCGAGCGCGCGTCCGTCGATCGGCGCCGCGAAACCGTTGAACGTCCGCGTGTAGACGAAGTCGGGCACGAGCCGGATTCCTTCGCGCGACAGCCGGGCGGCGATCTGCTTCTGAGCGGCGAGCGCGCTCGCGGTCCACTGGCGCATGTCCGATTCTGTGGCGCGTCCTCCCGCCGCCGACATGCGGTCGGCGAGCGAGGGGTTCTTCAGGACGACGACCATCCGCTGACCGATCGCGACCTCGGCGCGCTCGCCGTCGACAAAGCCCTGCCATGCTGCCGCTCCCACTCCCAGCTCACCTGGCGCCTGCGCGCCCTGGCCGCCGCCGGCCGCAAGAAGCGCGGCGACGACGGCGAGCCCCGCCACGATGCTGCGCCGGTCAGGCCCGCGATGCGTATGCGTCGAGATCAAGGTAATGAGGATAGGGGAGGCGTCTGCCGTACCTGCCGGCGGAGGCGATCATCGCGGCATTGTCCGTGCACAGCTCGAGCGGCGCAAAGCGCGCGCCGGGAAGCGATTGGCGCAGCTCCGAGTTCGCGGCGACGCCGCCGACGACGGCGATCGTGTCGTGCCCTTCCCGCTCCGCCGCAGCCTGCGTCCGCTCGACGAGGGCTCGGATGATCGCGTGCTGGTACGAGGCGGCGAGGTCGGCCTTGCGCGCGTCGGCGGCGTCGCCGAGATCTCGGACCGCGTAGAGGAGCGCGGTCTTCACGCCCGAGAACGAGAAGTCGAGACCTTCGAGCCTCGCCACCGGAAACGAGAAGGCGGCGGCGTCACCGCCGCGCGCGAGCCGGTCGATCTCTCGTCCGCCGGGGTAGCCGAGCCCGAGCAGCCGCGCGCCCTTGTCGAACGCCTCCCCCGCCGCGTCGTCGATCGAAGTCCCGAGGACGCGATAGCCCCCGTGATCCTGGACGTCGAGGAGCAGCGTGTGACCGCCGCTCGCGAGCAGGCAGAGAAAAGGCGGTTCGACGGGATCGGCGCCCAGGTAGAGAGAGGCGACGTGGCCGTGCAGGTGATCGACCGGGACGAGCGGCAAACCGCGCGCCCATGCGAGCGCCTTGGCCGCCGAGAGGCCGACGAGCAGGGCTCCGATCAGCCCCGGGCCTTGCGTCACCGCGACCGTCTCCACGTCGTCGAGCGTCGCGCCCGCGTCCCGCAACGCCTCCTGCACGACCGGCGCGACGAGCTCGAGGTGGCGCCGGGATGCGACCTCGGGGACGACGCCGCCGTAGCGGGCGTGGAGGTCCGCCTGCGAGGAGACGACGCTGGAGCGGATCTCACCCCCCTCGGCCACGAGCGCCGCGGCGGTCTCGTCGCACGACGTCTCGATCCCGAGGATCATCCGGCCTCGGCCTGCTCGTGCTCGGCCTTCCGATCGGGTACCGGGTCGCGCCACATGATCAGCGCGTCCTCACGGTTGTCCGTGTAGTAGCCACGACGCACGCCGCGAGCGACGAAGCCGATTCCTTCGTAGAGCTTGATCGCGCCCTCGTTCGACACGCGCACCTCGAGGGTGTAGCCGCGTCGCTCGTCGGTGGAGGTGACGTCGAAGAGCTGGTCGAGCAGGGCGCGCGCGATTCCCTGCCGCCGGTAGGGCGGGGTGACGGCGAGGTTCATCACGTGCCATGCGTCCACGTAGCGGGAGATGACGAGGTAGCCGACGAGCTCGCCCGACTCGCGGTCGAACGCGCCGAGCGAGAGCGAGCTCGGCTTGGCGAGCTCCCCGGCGAACATCGAGCGCGACCACGGGGTCGGGTACGCCTCGCGCTCGATCCGCTCGATGTCGCCGAGGTCGCGGAGCTCGAGCTTGCGCAAGTCCACGTTCATCGATTCGCCTCGACCGCGTCGGGCGACCGGACGTACAGAGGCTCGACAAGATCCACCGGCCCGAACTCACCTGCGAGCGCAGCATGGAATCTCGCCCGGGGTAGATGCCGCTCGTCGTCGTCCGGCGGCACCTCGCCGCCTGCAGCTTCGATCACGTCGCGGTAGCGGAGCGCACCGTCCCCGACGTGAAGAACGCCGACCGCGACCTCGAGTGCGGTCGGCTCGATCGCTTGCGGCCCGGCCACGAAGATCTCGCGTCGCTTCGCGTCGATCACGGGTACGGCGCCAGGCGCGCCGGCGACGAGCGCATCGAGCGTCGAGACGCCCGCGGCCGGGACGTCGAGCGCGAGTGCGAGCCCGCGCGCGACCGCAAGCCCGATTCGGATTCCGGTGAAGCTGCCCGGGCCGACGCCGAGCGCGAGCGCGCTCACGTCGCCCGGATGCGCACCGGCCTGGCGCAGCAGAGCATCGATGTCGGCGAGGAGCGTCGCTGCCTTCGAGACCCGCTCGCCCAGCACCTCACCTTCGT
>JALYRA010000298.1 GCA_030855545.1 Actinomycetota bacterium
CAGGAGCTCGGCGAGCGCGGGACGCATCGCGCGCATCGATCCGTCTTCCACTTTCAGCGCGATGCCGAGGTTTCCGGGGCCGGACGCGCACAGGAGACCTTCGGCCCCGCCCTTCGCCGTCCACCCCTCGAGTTCCAGCATCAGCAGCGAGTCGGCCGCCATCGGACCGCGGACGATCTCCGGATGCGCCCGCATCGCCGCCGAGACCGTGGCCCCGCCATCCACCTGCTCGAGGCGCGAGAACATCAAGGCCATCCGCTCGAGCGGGAGCGCGAACGTGAGCACGCCGCACCCGTCGACTGCCGTCGGGATCTCATCCGGATCGGTGTCGGAGGCGGTGGCGACCTCCGCGAGGCAGCAATGCTGGACGGGATGCGTCTCGAGCCGGTAGCCGCCGCTCGCCCACCCCTTCGCCCGGCAGAGAGCAAGCATCCCGGCGTGCTTGCCGGAGCAGTTGTGCTCGAGCGCAGTCGGCTCGGGCCCGCACTCGAGCTCGTCTTCGGTCGCAGGCGCCTTCGCGAGCAGGCTCTGCACCGCCGCGAGCTGCTCGGGCGAGGCGAGGTGAGACGCCGACGCGATCGCGATCTCCTCGGTCGTCAGGTCGTCGCGGGCGCGGACGAGCGGCAGCGCCTGGAACGGCTTCGCCGACGAGCGGAGGAAGGTGACGAGCTCGGAGTCTCCCGCCAGCTCGACCACGGCTCCGTCGCGCACGGCGACCGCATGCACGAGGTGCCGCGCTTCCTCGAGGCCGGCGCGGCGCACGGTGACGGTGATCGGTTCCAACGCGCGGGCAGCGTACGTGAGGTTGCAAACGGACGACGATTGTCGTATGTTCCGACGACTATCGAACGACTACGCCTACCCGTCCCCGATTACGACGCCGACGACGTCCTCGTCGTCTCCGAGACCGAGCAGCTGCGCGCCCTCTCCGACAACGCGCGGATCGAGATCGTGAAGCTGCTGCGCGAGCGCGCACAGTCGACGACCGAGCTCGCGCCGCAGGTCGGCCTCGCCAAGGGCACCGTCGCACATCACCTGAAGGTGCTCGAGTCGGCCGGCCTGATTCGCGTCGTCCGGACGCGCAAGGTGCGGGCGCTGACCGAGAGCATCTACGGCCGGGTCGCGCGGCTCTACCTGCTCAAGGGGGCTGACGAGGATTCGCATCTGTACGTTCGGCTCACGAGCGAGGACGCGCGCCGGTTCCGGCTACGGCTCGAACGTCTGCGGCGGGACGTCGAGGCCGCCGCCACGCCGGACGGCGACGAGCACGAGCTGATGGCCGAGCTCTTCCCGACGGGAGTGCACACGTGAGGCTGCGGCGTCCGGGCGGGCTCTGGCGACACCGCGACTTCCGCAACCTGTGGGCGGCGGAGACGATCAGCCAGTTCGGCTCGCAGATCGACGATCTCGCGCTCGGTCTCGTCGCGATCATCGTTCTCGACGCGAGCGCCTTCGAGGTCGCGGTGTACGGAACCCTGAACTTCCTCCCGTTCATCCTGTTCACGCTTCCTGCGGGCGTCTGGGTAGATCGTCTTCCGCGCAAGCCGATCCTCGTCATCGGCGACCTCGGGCGCTTCGCAGTGCTCATGACGATCCCGATCGCGTACGTCGCGGACGTCCTGACGCTGTGGCAGCTGTACGCGGTCGCTTTCCTGACCGGCGTCTTCACCGTCTTCTTCGACGTCGCGTACCAGTCGTACCTCCCGTCGCTCGTCGACCGCGACGACATTCGCGAGGGAAACTCGAAGCTCGAGATCAGTCGTTCGACTGCACAGCTCGGCGGACCCGGGCTCGGAGGCCTGCTCGTCGAGCTCGTCACTGCCCCCTATGCCGTGCTGGTCGATGCTTTCAGCTTTCTCGCGTCGGGACTTTTTCTGCTGCGCATCCGAAAGCGCGAAGAGACTCCGGCTACCGCGACGACCACGGAGGCGAAGCGGAGCCTGTGGGTAGAGCTGAAGGAAGGGCTGAGATTTGTCCTCGGGAATCCCAACCTCAGGGCTCAAGCCGGGTGCACCGCCACGTCGAATCTGTTCTTCAGCGTCACGTTCTCCATCTACCTCGTCTTCCTCGTGCGTGAAGTGGGGCTGTCGCCGGGTGTGATCGGGATCTTGCTGTCGGTCGGAAGCGTCGGCTCGCTCATCGCCGCTTTCACAACGACGCGGATCTCGACGCGCTTCGGCATCGGCCCGACAACGCTCGTCGTGACGTTTCTCAACTTGCCGGCGATGCTCTTGATCGCACTCGCGCCGGCCAGCTTTCCGATCCCGTTCATCGTGGCCGGGGGAATCGTGCTCGGCTTCGTCATCGTCGTCTACAACATCACGCAGGTGAGCTACCGCCAGGCAATCTGCCCGCCGCGCCTGCAGGGGCGCATGAACTCCGTGATGCGCTTCCTCGTCTGGGGAACGATCCCGATCGGCACGCTCGCGGGCGGCCTGCTGGGCTCGACGATCGGGCTGCGCGAGACGCTGGTAGTCGGCGCGATCGGAAGCGGCTCCTCGTTCCTGTGGATCCTCTTCTCGCCTCAACGCCACCTGCGGGAGATGCCCGAGCCGATCGAGGACGAGTCGCGAACGACGGAGCTCGGCGCCGCATTGCCGGGAGTCGCCGATCCGCTCTCACCCGTCGAACCGACCTGAGCTCGGTTCTAGAGCACAATTCGCTGCATGCCCGAGCTACCCGAGGTGGAGGCGTGGGTGCGCGAGCTCGCGCCGCTCGTATCGGCGTCGGCCGTGCTCAAGGCGGGGCCGGCGCACATCGCGACGCTGAAGACGTTCGACCCACCGCTGTCGGCGCTCGAGGGCCGGCGCCTCGCGGGGGCGCATCGGCGCGGGAAGTGGCTTCTCTTCCCGAGCGACGACGGAGAGCTGCAACTGCGGATCCACCTGATGAGCGCCGGCCGGATCAGGCATCTCGCACCGGGCGCGAAAGGTCCGAAGACGCCCGCGTTCCGGCTGCGCTTCGAGAACGACAGCGAGGTCGTGCTGACGGAGGCGGGATCGAAGAAACGGGCGGGCGTGTGGCTCGAGACGCCGGAGCAAACGGCGTCCGAGCTTGCGCACCTCGGCCCGGAGGCGCTCGGACTCGGCGCGGAGCGCCTCCGCGAGATCCTCGCAGGCGACAACCGCCGCCTGCACTCGCTCCTCCGCGACCAGCGCGCGCTCACCGGAGTCGGGCGTGCCCACGCGAACGAGATCCTGCACCGCGCCCAGCTCTCTCCCTTCGCGCTCTCGTCCAAGCTCGGCGACGACGAGATCGAGCGACTCGCCCACGCGATCGACGCGGACCTCGGCCGGGCGCTCGAGCTGCGCGAGCTCGGCAAGGGCGACAAGGACGTCTATCTCGTCCATCGCCGGCTCGGCGAGCCGTGTCCGCGCTGCGCGGCTCCGTTGCGGCAGGTGGACTACGAGGAGCACACGGTCTTCTACTGCGCCGCCTGCCAGACGGGCGGCCGGATCCTCAAGGACCGGCGAATGTCGCGCCTGCTGCGTTGACGTTTGATCGTTGGCTGCCCAGGAGACATCCAGCTTCCTTCCTTCGAACGAAAGGGGCTGGACATGTCTGACCAGGAGAGCGAGCAGGGCGGCCAGGGCGGCGGCGGCATGGGCGGCGACGAGCAGGGCGGCGGCGGCATGGGTGGCGACGAGCAGGGCGGCGGCGGCATGGGTGGCGACGAGCAGGGCGGCGG
>JALYRA010000282.1 GCA_030855545.1 Actinomycetota bacterium
AGGATCCCGCGTGTCCGCGGTGACGCATATTCGCTCAGGTAGATCGCTGCGCCGAGCCCGAACGGCATCGCGACCGCGCTCGCGATCCCGGTCACGAGCAACGTGCCGCCGATCAGCGGAACCACGCCGAAGTGCGCGGGCTCGAACAGCGGTGCCCAGTTTGTTCCGGTCAGGAAGTCGACGATCGAGATCTCGCCGAAGAACTCGAAGGCCGGAACGAAGAGCGCGACGACGATCCCGATCGTCGTCAAGACGGAGATCAGCGCGCACAGACCCAGGAAGACCTTGACGAGGTCTTCGCCGAACCGACGCCGCTGGGCGCGGAGTTGAAGCTCCGCGCCCGCGGTGTAATCCGATGTCGCCAAGAACTAGCCCTTGGCGCTCTCGAAGTCGCTTAGTCCCTTGGTCAGCTGCTCGTCCGTCAGCGGGACGAACTTCGATGCCTCGGCGATCTCCGTCGCGTTGTCGAAGACGTACTGCACGAAGGCCTCGACCTCGGGCTTCTGGAAGGACTCGTTCTTCGCGTAGACGAAGAGCGGGCGCGCCAGCGGCGCGTACGTCCCGTTCTGGGCGTTCTCGACGCTCGGCGCAACGCAGCCGTCGCCGCCGTCGATCTCGACCGCCTTCAGCGTGTCCTGGTTCTCCTCGAAGTAGGAGAAGCCGAAGTAGCCGAGGCCGCCCTTCTCGCCCGAGACGCCCGTGACCGTGTTGTTGTCGTCCTCACTCGCCGAGTAGTCGGAGCGGCTCGCGCCCTCTTCGCCGTTGATCTCGTCGGTGAAGTAGTCGAAGGTGCCGGAGTCCGTGCCGGGGCCGAAGAGCGAGAGCTCCTCGTCCGGGAAGGACGGGTCGACCTCGTTCCAGTTCTTCACCTTCGAGTCGGGGCCCCAGATCGTGGCCAGCTGCTCGACCGTCAGGCACTGCGCCCAGTCATTGTCCTTGTTGACAACGACTGTGAGCGCGTCGTTCGCGACCTGGAACTCGACGTACTCGACGCCGGCGTCCTTGCAGATCGTCGCCTCTTCGTCCTTGATCGTCCGCGAGGCGTTCGAGAGGTCGGTCTCGCCGCGGCAGAACCGCTCGAAGCCGCCGCCTGTGCCTGAGACGCCGACGGTCACCTGGACATCTGAGTTCTCGCCCTGGAAACGCTCGGCGGCCGCCGTCGTGAACGGGCCGACCGTGCTCGAGCCGTCCGCTTCGATGCGGCCGGAGAGGTCGCTGCCGCCGCCGCTCGAGGCAGTGGTCGTGCCGGCCGTGTCCTCGTCGCCGCCTCGGCCGCCGCCGCAGCCGGCTGCAAGCAGGGCCAGCAGGCCGAGCAGGATTGTCTTCTTGATCGCGTAGTGGCGTCTTTGCATACCGCCCATGGTTCCGGCCGACTCGAGCGCCATGGGGCGCCGAGTGGTGAAGGTCCGGTGAAAGGGTGGTGAACGGGCTACAACCGGGTGGGGAACGAGCAGCGGATCTCGAGGCCGCGGCCCCGCCCGCCCCGGGCCTCGACGGTCCCTCCCGCCGAGCCGACCACGTGCTTCACGATCGCGAGCCCAAGGCCGGTGCCACGCGACGCGCGCGATTGATCGGCGCGATAGAAGCGTTCGAAGAGCCGGGGGAGGTCGGACTGATCGACTCCCGCTCCGTCGTCGCTGACCGAGAGCACGACCTCGCCGGGCACTCGCCGCACGGACACGGTCGCGGTCGCGCCCGGACCGGCATAGCGGATCGCGTTCTCGGCGAGGTTCCGGGCGACGACGCGCAGCATCCGCGGGCGCATTTCGGCGCTCGCGTCCTCGTCGCCGACGACGAGGAGCGCGACCCCCGCCCGGGCGGCCTGCTGCTCGAGCTCCTCGGCGACCTCTCGGAGCACGGGCAGCACAGGCTCGGCTCCGAGCGAGACGACGCGGGTTCCCGACTCGAGCTCGGCCAGGAAGAGCACCTCGTCGATCAACTCCTTGATCTGATCGATCTCAGTGCAGGCCCGTTCGATCAGCTCGGGTACGTCCTCACCCGGGAGCGCCGCGAGCTCGAGCAGCGCGAGCAGCCGCGCCAAGGGCGTCCGCAGCTCGTGCGAAACGGCGGCCGTGAACCCCGAGCGCAGTTCCTCGTAGGCGGCGAGGTCACCCGCCTCGGAGAGATACACGAGGCGCTCCCGGAGGCCGTTGACCAGGTAGGGCACGACGAGCGCGTGCTCGCTCGCGAGCAGGTCCGGGCTGAGCTCGTCGCCCTCCCGCACGCCCAGCGCCTGCCGGGCGCGGCGGCTCGCGGTCAGGACCCGTCCGGCCCCGTCGAGTACGACGACCGCCTCCCGGCTCTCTTCGAGCAGCACCTGTCCCCGGACCGCGTCTGGATTCACCACTCCGTTACCACTCCTTCACCCCGCGGGAGCACGTTCCGGTTGCATGATGCACGCATGGCGAAGGTGCTCATCATCGAAGACGACGATGTCATCGCTCAGGGGATGGCGCGCCATCTGACAGCGGCCGGTTTCGACGCGGTCAGCGTCGCGAACGGAGAGACCGGGCTGGCCCGGCTCCGCTTCGAGCAGCCGGATGTCTGCGTGCTCGACCTGATGCTGCCCGGGATGGATGGGTGGCGGGTGATCGAGCAGTCACGCGGCGAGGGGATCGGCACGCCGATCGTCGTCGTCAGCGCGCGCGGGACCGAGCACGACCGGGTCAACGCGCTCGAGCTCGGAGCGGACGACTACCTGGTCAAGCCGTTCTCGATGAAGGAGCTGGTGGCGCGCGTCGCCGCCGCCGCACGGCGCGGGACACGCGCGCAGGAACCGCGGCGCGGCGACGAGATCGAGGTCGAAGAGCTCCGGCTCGATCCTCGCAACGTCCAGGCGTACGTCGACGGCGAGAGCGCCGAGCTGACGCCGACCGAGTTCCGGCTCCTCTACGCGCTGGCGCTCGAGCGCGGCCGCGTGCTCACCCGCGACGAGTTGCTCCAGCGGGTCTGGGGGCGCCGCGCCTCGCATCGCGACCGCACGGTCGACGTCTTCGTCCGCAAGCTGCGAGAGAAGATCGACATGCGCGCGTCGCGCAACACCTTCATCCAGACACGCTACGGCGTCGGTTACAAGCTGGACCCCGCGCCGAAGTAGCTACGCGCCGACGTACAGCAGGACGAGCGAGCCGGTCGGAATCGACGAGGCGCCGGCGGGCGACTGCGAGGCGACGACATCGGGGCGTCCACCCTCGATCTCGATCGTGAGCACTTCGAAGCCGGCGCCGGAGAGCCGGTCGCGGGCGGCGTTCCTCGCGAGGCCGACGACGTCGGGCACGCTTCGATCGGCCGGAGGCTGTGCTCCCTCCGAGACGTTCACCTGGACGGTGTCACCACGCTTTCGCTCCGTGCCACCCGGCTGCGCCTGAGCCACCACGGTGCCGCGGGCCTCCTGTGACGGGACGTACTGCACCGCCACCTTGAGACCCTGGTCGCCGAAGGCGCGGGCGCCTTCGGCGAGCTCCTGGCCGACGACATCGGGGACGGTCGCGGGCGGGGCTGCGGTCGTCGTGGTCGCCGCCGTCGTCGTCGCGGTGGTGGTCGTGGTCGTCGTCGTCCGCTGCGTCGTCGCCGTCGTGGTCGCGGTCGTCGTCGCCGGGGGCGGCGCCGGACGTTCCTGAGCCACGTTGATCCGCACCGCGGAGCCCTCTGGCACCTCACGCCCGGCCGCCGGCTCCTGCGCGACGACCTGGCCGCTCGGCTCGTCGGACGGGACCGCGACGACGTTCACGTCGAAGCCCGCATCGCGGAGCGTCGATGTCGCCTCCGATGACGTCGTGCCGACGACGTCCGGAACGGAGACGGGCTGGGAGACGGTCGTCGTGGCCGCTGTCGTCGTCCGCGACGGCTCGTCGTCGTCCCGTGTGAGCAGGAAGTAGGCGCCGATCCCGCCGAGCACGAAGAGGAGCAGCGCGAGCAACCCGGGCCAGACCGCAGGGAGCCGCCGGCGCACCGGCACCTCCTCGACCTCCTCGACGTACGTCTCGGTCTCGGGAGCCCACTCGTCCGCGACGACGGTCTCGTCCGCGGGGACGATGACCGTCTCGTCGTCGGCGGGGTCGTGAGGATCTCGCGGCGGAGGAACAGACATCGTTCGCGTTCTTACCATTTCCTTCCGTTTTCACGCCTCGTACACTCACCGCATGACGCAGGCTCTGCTGTTCGGCGCCGTCGCCTCGGGTGCGCTCCTCGGCGGAGCGGCTCTCGGTTCGTTCTGGAGCCCGCCCGAGCATCTCGGGGCGGCCGCCCTCGCTTTCGCGGGCGGAGCGCTCGTGTCGGCGCTCGCGTTCGAGCTCTTCGCGGAGGCGGACGAGATCGGCGGAGTCGGCTGGGCGGCGGTCGGGATGGCCGCCGGCGGAGCGACGTATGTCCTCGTCGACACGCACGTCCTCACCCGCCTGCGCGGGAGCGTGGCCAGCCTCGGGCTCCTCGCAGCGGTGACGCTGGACGGCATCCCAGAGAACCTGGCGCTCGGCGTCAGCCTCACGACGGGCGCAAGCGTCGCGCTGCTCGCCGCGATCTTCGCGTCCAACTTTCCGGAGGCGCTCGGCAGTGCGGTGCGGATGCGGGAGGACGGCAGCTCCCCGGCGCACATCATCGGTGTCTGGAGCGTCACGGCTGTCCTCCTGGCCGGCTCGGTCGTCGTCGGAACGCTGGCACTCGAAGGCGCGCCGGGCGGCCTCCTCGCGGTGTTGCTCGGCTTCGCGGGTGGCGCGGTGCTCGCCTCGCTCTCCGTGACCGTCTTCCCGCAGGCGTTCGACCACGGCGGCCCCTACGTCGCGATCGCGACCGTCGGCGGCTTCCTCTTTGCCTACGTTCTCGCGGAGCTGTGACAACGCCGGCGTACCGCACGCCTGACGAGCGCTTCGACGATCTCCCGGGCTACGAGTTCGCACCGCACTATCTCGAGCAGGACGGGCTGCGGATGCACTACCTCGACGAAGGCTCCGGGCCGGCCGTGCTGCTCCTACACGGCGAGCCGACCTGGTCGTACCTCTACCGAAAGATCATTCCCGAGCTGACGCCGTCAGCGCGCGCGATCGCGCCCGACTACTTCGGATTCGGGCGCTCCGACAAGCCGCTGCGGATGGAGGACTACTCCTACGACTTCCACGTCGACTCGATCGAACGGCTGGCGGACGAGCTCGATCTGCGCGACGCGACGGTCGTCGTCCAGGACTGGGGCGGCCCGATCGGCCTCCGGCTCGCCGTCGAGAGGCCGGACCGAATCGGAAAGATCGTGATCATGAACACCGGTATCGGCGGCGGCCGGCCGCCCTCGGAGGAGTGGCTGCGCTTCCGCGACTGGGTGCGGCGGCTCGGCACCGAGATGATCCCCGGCCGCCTGGTCGAGCTCTCGGCGATCCAGCCGATCGCGGAGGAGGTCGTCGAGGCCTACAGCGCCCCGTGGCCGGTGCCCGAGTCGAAGGCCGGGATCGTCGCCTTCCCCGAGCTCGTCCCCACCTCGCCGGACCATCCCGACACGCCGGCGCATCTGGCGGTGCGAGCGCAGCTGGCGCGCTGGGAGAAGCCCACGCTCGTCCTCTTCTCCGACTCCGATCCGATCTTCTCGCCGCGCCACGCCGAGCGGATCGCCGAGCACATCCCGGGAGCGCTCGCGGCCGAGATCGTCGCGGGCGCCGGCCACTTCCTCCAGGAGGATCAGGGGGAGCTGATCGGCCGCCGGATCGCGGAATTTGTCGCCTCGACCTCGTAATGAGGTAGCCATTCCAGCCACTTCGGCAGGTACCAGTTG